>JAFXEJ010000026.1 GCA_017513795.1 Ruminococcus sp. | reverse complement strand
CGAAAGATTAAGTCCGCCGGCAAGCGACACATCGGCAAATATTGCCGCTCCGGAGATATTTTTTCCCGAAAGAATCCATCCGGCACTCAGGGAAAGAAGAAAAGCCCCTGCTGATGCAGCTGACGGGCTTTTCAGGATTTTTTTAAAATTACTTTTTTTCAACATCCAGACCACCTCAGAAATAAGTCAATACCGCTTAGCATGCTTTGTACGGTATTGCAATAATAGTACATATATTATACCACTATTCTTTGGCGAAGTCTGTCGTATCTGCAAACGGAATCAGCTTAATTCAGGGATTTTTTCAGAATTTTTGAAAATCCAATCAGCTGTTCCATATCAAGTCCCTCAAGACGGGAAGTTTCGCTGAGTCCAAGCTCCCTGAGAGCTGCATGTATATTCTCCTTCGGAATCCCCATCATGGACGAAAGTGCATTCGCAGCAGTCTTTCTGCGCTGAGAAAATCCGCTCTTTACCACTCTGAAGAAGAATTTCTCATCTTCTTCGTCAAGAAGCGGCGTACTGCGAGGCTCGATTTTTATAACAGCAGAATCTACATTCGGAGAAGGCATGAAACTTCCTCTCGAAACACCGAAAAGCTGTTTCGCTGTACCATAGTAGTTTACGGCAACTGTGATAGCTCCCGACTCTCTGCTTCCAACCTTAGCGCAAAGACGCTGTGCAGCCTCCTTCTGTACCATTACCGTGATTGATTCAACAGGCAGACGGCTTTCCAGCAGAAGCATGAGAACCGGCGATGTAATATAATAAGGAAGATTGGCACATACAGCTGCTTTCAGACCAGCAAATTCCTCTCGTATTATCTTATGAAGATCGCATTTCATTACATCCTCATTGAATATCTTTATATTGTTAAAATCCGCAAGCGTTTCATCCAGTATCGGAAGAAGTCTGCTGTCGATTTCCACGGCACATACCTTATTAGCACGTCTTGCAAGCTCTGCTGTAAGAACTCCGATGCCAGTACCGATTTCTATAACTCCGAATCCTTCCCGTGCATTTCCGTTTTCAGCTATTCTTGGACATACATCGGGATTTGTGATAAAATTCTGTCCGAGTCCCTTTGAAAAACTGAAACCATGACGTGAAAGTATTTCCTTTATCGTTCCTATATTTGTAAGAATCATTTTTACTTCTCCTGTATTCCGTGACGTTCTTTCTGCGAGAACTCAGACTGCTTTGCATCATTGAGCTTCTCCATGCTGTTGACAAGATAGTCCGCTGATCTGTAAGCATGCTGAAAATCGAGATCTCCGAAATAGAATTTCAGATCAACATATTCACCGTCGATGATTATATCAATTTGTCTTATCTGCCGTCCGGGATGCTTCTTGCCGGCATACTTTATATACTCATCTATCTCGCTGCGTTCCATTTCTCCGCCGATAATATTAATTTTCATAATTACCTCCGATATTGCCTGATCTATCAGAACATTTTCCCGTTTATCCTGTCAATAACTGCCTCTGCGCATTTCATTCCGTCAGCCGCTGCCGAAACTATACCGCCTGCATATCCAGCGCCTTCACCGCAAGGGTACAGTCCTTTCAGCGAAATTGACTGCATATCCTCTCCCCTGTTTATCCGCACGGGAGAACTGCTGCGGCTTTCGATTCCTGTAAGAACTGCTCCGGAAGAATCAAATCCCTTTATTTTTCTGCCCATTTCCGGTATTCCAAGTTTCAGCGATTCACATACAAAATCCGGAAGATACTCCGACGGATGAACTTTTTTCACTCCGGGACGATACGAGGGAACGACATCCTCTCCGGCAGTATTTCCGAGAAATTCTCCGACCGTAATCACAGGAGCAGAGTAATCCGAACCTCCGGCAATAAAAGCTTTTTCCTCAAGCTCACGCTGGAAATGCATTCCGGCAAGAGGGTGCTCGCTTCCATAATCGCTTGTATCAACATTTACAAGAAGTGCACTGTTGGAATTTTCTGCATTACGGGCAAAACAGCTCATTCCATTGACTGCAAGACGATTTTTCTCCGAAGATGCAGCAACTACCTCGCCGCCCGGACACATACAGAATGTATAAAGTGCCCTTCCATTCGGAAGATGTACTGCAAGCTTATAATCAGCGGCTTTCAGCGCCGGATGACCGGCAAAATCGCCGTACATCGCCTTGTCAATAAATTCCCTTTTATGTTCGATTCTAACTCCTACTGCAAAATTCTTCTGCGAAAGACTTACATTCTCATGATACAAAAGCTCAAAAACGTCTCTTGCACTATGACCGGCTGCAAGTATAACATCAGTCGCTTCAATTGTATTGAGACGTCCTTCCTTTTCATAGGAAACAGACGAAATACAGCCGTTTTCCGCTTTATATCCGCAGAATTTCGCTCCGAATATTACCTCGCCGCCAAGAGAAATAACACGCTCCCTCAGATTCTTTACTACATCACGAAGCTTATCCGTACCAATATGAGGCTTTGCAAGATACACAATTTCATCAGGTGCGCCGAATTCCACAAGACGCTTCATTATCCAGCCTATGCGCTTATCCTTGATGCCTGTCGTAAGCTTTCCGTCAGAGAAAGTTCCGGCACCGCCTTCACCGAACTGAATATTACATTCTGTATCAAGTCTGCCTGTTGTACGGAATTCTTCAACAGCTTTCACCCGTGAATCAACATCCGCACCACGCTCCAGCACGACAGGACGTGCTCCGGCCATAGCAAGAACAAGGGCAGCAAACATTCCTGCCGGTCCGAAACCTACGATTACCGGACGTGTACTCAACGGCGGAACATTATTGATCTTATAACGGAATTCATTTACAGGAACCGCATTTTTCAGCGATCTCTGGAGTCTTTTTTCATCCCGTGCCTCAATATCAAGAGAAATGATAAAATGCACATCCGATTTTTTTCGTGCATCTACCGACTTTTTCGCAAGCCGCACTTTTATCAGATTATTTCCGTATATTCCGAACTTTCGGGAACAGAATCCCTCAAGATCATTGAAATCAAAATCAAGCGGAACCTTTATATTTCCGACTCTTATCATCGTTTTGCTCCTTTCAGTGAACGTGCACAATTACTTCCTGCCCACAATCCTGACGACCATGCCCACTGAAGATTATATCCGCCGCAGTCTCCGTCTGCATCAAGTATCTCGCCGCAGAAATATATTCCTCTGTCACGGACGGATTGAAGCTCATTGTCAACGCAGCTTCCGTGAATACCGCCGGCTGTCACCTGTGCGTTATTCCATGACGAACAGCCGGAAATCTCAAATTCCAGAGACTTTATCCTGTCTGCAAGCGCAATGATGTCTCTTTTTCCGAGCGTGGAAATTTTCTCTGTAAGAGGACGATTAAATGTATTCTTCACAAGATAGACCGCAAGATTTTTCGGGAAGAATCCGGTAAGAAGCTCCTCCAGCGGATATGCAGCTCTTTGCGTGCTTACACGTTCAAGGTAATCAATAAGCTCTGCTTTTTCAATATCAGCTGCAAGGTCGAGCCGGAGAGCAAGTCCGACTTCGTATTCATTGAAAAATCTTGCAAGATTGAATACGCATATACCAGACAGTGCGCTCTCTGTGAATTGTATCTCTCCTTGTTCTGTTTTCAGGATTTTTCCTCCGGAAACAGCTGAAACTGCTCCCTTTACACGAACTCCTTTAAGTCCTTTCAGCTTATCAGGCGAAACCTTCAGCGGAGCAACTGCCGGACATATCTTTGCTGTCTTATATCCCATGTCACGGAATATACGCATTACAGAGCCGTCAGTGCCAAGCTGCGGAGCTGCATATCCTCCGGCGGCAGCAATGATACAGCGGCATTCCGCAGTTGCGCCAGACTTTGAAGTAATAATATATCCTCGTTTGCTTCTGCGTATCTCTGCCAGTTCAAAACCGCATACTTCAGTAATTCCAAGCTCCGAAGTTCTCATTCTAAGCGATCTCAGAACAGCTGCCGCACTTTCGCTGCGTGGATACATTCTCCCTTGTTCGTCAGATATGACCGGAACTCCCATTGTCATGAAAAATTCCTCCGCTGACGAAGTATTCTTTATTATCTCCATGAGATTTTTCACAGAGCCGTGATAATGCTCAGAAACAAGACTTCTGCTGCTGAGATTACATCTGCCGTTTCCGGTAGAAAGCAGCTTCTTTCCTACTCTGTCTAGCTTTTCGAAAACCGTCACAGAAAGAACCGGATTCTCAGTTTTTGCACCTATCGCTGCGGCAAGTCCGGAAGCTCCTCCGCCAATCACAGCTATATCCGTATACATTTTTATTTCCTCCGATCACTCCGGAATTACATCAATAACGACTACTTCCGGTCTGTTGTTGAATCTTATCGGTGCCGGTGAAGCTCCTAATCCCGAAGTTATAAACATATTTCCTCCGCTGTATGGAAAAATACCTTTGTCGTAAATTTCTTCATTAAGAGTTATCTGCGGAAACCATCGGTTGTATCTTGAAGAATAAACTGGTCCGAAATCAAACGGCAGCTGTACCATTTCTCCGTGAGTGTCAGCGCAAAGTGTAAGATCAGCACCAAACAGCGTCATCTTGTCATAATTCGGAATATGCGCAAGCAGCAGGCTGAAACAGTCATCACGGACGGTAAATTCTTTTCTCAGGTCAAAAGTATCTGAATAATATGCGTTGTCAATTCCTACTATCTGAATTCTGCTGCCATTGAGTTCGATGATTTCTTCCTTGTAATTCATGACATGTGCACCTGTTTCAGCTACAGCATCTATATATTCCTCATCCATATCGTGCTCACCCGTAACTACATACACCGGAAAGCCCTCATCAACGATGCCTTGAATCAGTTCAACGGCAATCTCTATCGTTTCCCATGAACTTCCGGTTGTATACATATCGCCGAGTATAGTTACGATATCGGGATTCTGCTTACATATCTTCTTTATAATCCGGTCGTTGCCTATTCCTATCGGTGAGGCATGAAGATCACTTATCACTGCGATCCTGAACGAAGAATCAACCTTATCCGACTCTATTTCAAGTTTTGTGGTCTTTATGGTGAAGTTATTGAACCACCATATCAGCAGTATTATTATCAGAAAAAGAGACAGCCGTCTGAGTCTGTATTTTGCAGCAGAATTCTTCTTTGGTTTGTCTTTTTCCGCAGTCAGGGGCTTCTCCCCTTCATTCATGAAATCACATCCTTAATATGTACGTCGATCTGTTTGTATGGTATTTCAATTCCGTTATTGTCGAACTGCTCCTTGACCGATTCAAGAAGGTAATATCTCATAGATTCGTAATTTTCATTGGTAACGTGTACTTTTACCGCAATTGCAATGGAGCTTTCCTCATGCGATGTCATTCGCACAACCGGCTCAGGATCAGTAAGAAAATTCTTGTTTCCTCTGATAATTCCGAGTATCAGCTCACGAGCCTTTTTGAAATCATCGCCATAGCCGATATCAAAACGCAGATCAATACGTCTTGTGGGACTTGCGGTATAGTTGATTATCTTTGCATCTGAAACCTTGCCGTTAGGAATATATATGGTCTTTCCGTCAAAGGTCTGTATCTTTGTGTAGAGAATGCTGATTGACTCAACATTTCCGACAGAATTATCAAGTTCAATCGTATCTCCGGCGGCAAACGGCTTTGAAAAGAGTATTATAAATCCTCCGCAGAGGTTAGAAAGACAGTTCTGGAGCGCAAGGCTGATTGCAAGTCCGGCGGCACCGAATATTGTTATTACCGAGGACATAGGAACGTTCAGCACTGAAAGTGCCATGATGATTACTACCATGTAAAGTATGATTCGAATCAGCGATAAAAGAAAGCTTCTTGCCGCACCGTCAATATTTGAGCGTTTCATTGCACGCTTTACAACACCCGTTACAAGACGTGATACTATAATTCCGACAATCAGCACTATAAGTGCAATTATCAATGATGGAGCGGCATCTTTCAGATGCTCAAGGGCACGTTCAAAAAACGACGCTGTGTCCGTCACTTTCTCCTGAAGCGAAGCTCCTGTTGTTTCAGTAACCTCTGCAGAAACAGCTTCTGTTCCGATGATCTCTGATACCGTATCCGTCAGTGCTGCTGTGGAAGTCGCTGTTGTTCCGTTCATTTTATCATCTCCGTCAATCTTTATTTTTTATAATTAAATCTGAAAAGTTTTCTATAATATCAATTATGTTTTCAAATCCATATCTGCGATAATTCGAGTATGTATAATATCCGCCGTAAATAGTGTATGTAACCCTCATACGGCTTTCTAATGTCAGAATATTTTCAGGACAAGATGCACCTATTTTATCCATAAGTTCCTTTTCAAACATAGATACAAAATTTCCGCTTCGGTTCCCCTCAAAAAGAACACTTATAACATCATCATTTGCCATACATGCTTCTCCGAGTTTTCTTGCAAAAGCAGAACTTTCATTAAAAATTTCTTCCGGTTTTGGAATAACAGCAAGAATAGACCTCACTGCCTCTCGTTCAAGAGTTTCTGACAGATCATAAATATCATGATAATGCAGATAGAAAGTCGATTTATTGATCTCAGCGTTTTCTGCAAGTTCCTTTACCGTAATTTTTTCAAGAGGTTTATGTGAACGAAGTGACATAAAAGAGTTTATAATACTTCTTCTTGTTTTTTCAGTTCTGAGATCCATATTCCCCTCCTTTTCAACACTTTGAAACTTCCGTCGCTTAATAGACAGCTGTATAAAAATGAGTATTGAAAAATTTCCTTTTTTACATTATAATATTATACAGAAAAAGCCGGCGGTTGTCAACCGGAATCACAACTTACAGGACAGGATGATATACAATGAATATACAAAACTTCTATCAGGGAAAAATCTTCAATGCATACGAATATTTCGGGGCACATCTGTCGGATGAAGGCACAATTTTCCGCACCTTTGCGCCGGATGCTTCGAAAATTTCTGTAACAGGTGATTTCAGCGGCTGGAAGGAAATTTCGATGAATAAGATCTCTGACGGAAATTTCTATGAAGCTGTCGTTCCGGAAGCACTTGAAGGTATGCGCTACAAATACAGAATCTACGACAAAAACGGCAGTTTCACCGATCACTGCGATCCCTACGGCTTCGGTATGGAGCTTCGTCCTGGAACTTGCTCCGTTATACGCAGAACAGACGCTTACCGTTTCAATGATAACGAATGGATGAGTACCCGCACCGACTGCACAAGCAAACCTATGAACATCTATGAGATTCATCCCGGTTCATGGAAAAGAGACATCGATGATCCCGAAAAATGGCTGAATTACACACAGCTTGCTGAACTTCTTATCCCCTATGTCAAAGAATCCGGTTATAACTTCATCGAAATAATGCCTCTGAATGAACATCCATGCGATGAATCATGGGGATATCAGAGCACAGGATTTTTTGCACCGACATCACGCTACGGCACTCCGGCTCAGCTGATGGCATTCGTTGATAAGTGCCATCAGAACGGAATCGGCGTGATTCTGGATTTCATCCCTGTACACTTTGCCGTTGATGATTATGGTCTGACCAAATACGACGGAACATGTCTATATGAATATCCAAACAACGATGTAGGCTATAATGAATGGGGCAGCCGGAATTTCATGCATTCGAGAGGTGAAGTACGCTCATTTTTGCAGTCAGCCGCTGATTACTGGCTTACGGTATTTCACTTTGACGGTCTTAGAATGGATGCTGTGCGTAATCTGATCTACTGGAACGGCGATGAAAAACGTGGTGAAAACAAATGTGCAATAGATTTCCTGAAAACAATGAATACCGGATTAAAAGCACGTCATCCGTCTGCAATACTTATGGCTGAGGATTCCTCTGCTTATTCCGAAGTAACCTCTCCTGTATCAAAGGGAGGTCTTGGATTTGACTACAAATGGGATCTCGGCTGGATGCACGATACACTTGATTTCTTCCGCAGTTCTCCAATTTTCCGCAGCGGAATATATCACAAACTCACCTTTTCAATGCTCTACTTCCACAAGGAACGATATATAATGCCGCTTTCTCACGATGAGGTAGTTCATGGAAAAGCTTCAATAGCTCAGAAAATGAACGGGCAGTACAATGAGAAATTTCCGCAGGCAAGGGCTTTATATATGTATATGATGGCTCATCCCGGAAAAAAACTCAATTTTATGGGAAATGAATTTGCACAGCTGCGTGAATGGGATGAAAAACGTCAGCAGGACTGGGATATGCTGAAATATCCTGTTCATGATTCGTTTTACAGGTACATCTGTGCTCTGAACAGAATTTATCTTGAATATGAGGCTCTGCACCTTGATTACGAACCGGATAATTTTATCTGGGCGGATTGTAATTCTCCGACAAAATGCATTTATGCTTTCATAAGGAAAAGCAAAACCGGCGACATCCTGACAGTACTTAATCTTTCTGACTGGTATCAGCCGGACTACTCTCTGAAAACCGGCAGTATATCGGAAATCAAACTTCTGCTCGATTCAGATTCCGAGCTTTACAGCGGAAGAACTCCGGACGGAAAGACTTCTTTCAGGTACGATGACGGACTTCTGACAATGGATATTCCGCCATATACCGGATTTATGTTTTTAATTACATAATAAGCAGCAAGGGCGTTCATTTTTTGAACGCCCTTTCAATTACCCTTCCACATCCTGAATATATGTCCACAATTCTTCGTCAGTGTAAAGTCCAATTCCCTCACGCAGCTGCTCACGGTCAAAATCCGGCAGAAGCGATATATTGAATTCAAGATATCGGAACGGCTGCGGATTCCCACGGCAGAAAAGTGCGATTTTTCCTTCATGCTCACGGACTATATACAACGGCTCTGTTTCTTCAAGCGCCGCCGCCTGAAGCTTTGATTCTATCCTGTCTTTTCTGACATTCTGTCCGAGTGTATATATCACAAGAAATCCAGAAACCGTTATAGCAGTAACTATTGTGAAATATATCCGTTTGTCAAAAGTTTTCTCCATAACATATTCTCCTTTTTAAAATGAGTTATAAATATTATGGGTTAAATTTTCTATAATTATACAAAATGACGTTTTTTCAAAAAAGCCCTTAACAAATCCGGACAAATGTGCTATAATTTATGATGTATAGTTATATGTAATTCTATGAAAGGAGCTGTCAGTGCATCTGAAAAGTATGGACAGATTCGGTGGATTAATTTTGTCCGGAGTTTACTTTTCATGCTACGACAAATTTCAGAATGAACGATAATAATTTCACACCCGAGCATCCACAGGCAGGCGCTCCGGAACCGGTACAGGCAAGACCGTATCCGCCGCCGCCAAAAAAGAAAAAGAAGAAGAAAAAACACAGTCTCCCATTCAGGATATTCAAGAAGCTTATCGCTGTTATCGCAACAACTCTGCTTTCGCTGTTCCTCGTTATGATTATCACGGGAACCATCGTTGCAACAGCTCTGACTGTCTACGTTCTTGACTTTATGGACGACAGCAGCAGTATTACCTTCCAGGCTCTTGAATCGGGAAGCGATACCTACTTCTACGGTACTGAATTCGACGAAAACGGCGAAGAAAAAATCGTACAGCTTCACAGAGTAAAATCTTCTGTACAGCGTATCCCCGTTTCTATCGACAAGATACCGCAGCACGTCAGGGACGCTTTCGTTTACACTGAGGACGAGCGTTTCTACGTTCACGATGGTGTTGACTACAAGCGAACCTTCTCCGCTTTCCTGAATATGTTCATGCATTTCTATGACACGAATCAGGGCGGATCGACGATCACTCAGCAGCTTATCAAGAATCTTACCGGTGACGATGAGCAGTCCCCTCAGCGTAAGATCCGTGAAATCTTTGCAGCTATGCAGCTGGAAAAAACTTACTCCAAGGATGAGATCCTTGAAGAATACCTCAACTACATCGGCTTCGGCGGAGCTGTCAACGGCATTGAACTTGCCTGCATCCGATATTTCGGAAAAACCGTTGATCAGATAAGTACTCCGGAAGCGGCTGTTCTTGCGGCTATACCTAAAGATCCTGAAAAGTACGGACCTATGCAGTACTATCACGAGGATGATCTTAACTTGAAAAGTCCTCTGATAAGTGACGGACGTGCAAATAACAAGACACGTCAGAGATACGTTCTGTACAAGCTCTATGAGAACGGTGCTATCACCTATGACGAGTATCAGGAATATCTCAACACTCCGATTATTTATACAGACTCAGAAGAATACCTCAAGGCTCACCCCGAAGATGCCGCTGAAGCTCTTGAACAGGAGCAGAAAGCGTATTCATGGGCACTTGATGCTATCTACTTTGAAGCAGCAGATTTCTTCATGAAGGAAATGAATATCGACTTTGATACAGCTCTCAAGCGTATCAACACAGGCGGCTACAAGATCTACTCCTACATCGACAACAATATGCAGAAATATGTAGAAGACAAATTCCTGAACCTCGATAACTTCCTTTCCTCTGACGGCGTAAGAAAATGGGTTGACCTTAACGGCGACGGCACAGTAACTGATGATGAATCACTTCCTCATGTTGCTTTCGTTGCTCTCAATTACGACGGCTCAATCAAGGCAACTGTCGGAAACTGGGGTGAAAAGAAGGACTCTCTCGTAACTAACTACGCTGTAAGAGACAAGCGTTCTATAGGTTCTACTATCAAGCCCATCTCCACCTACGGACTTGCTCTTGAAAAGGATCACATCCACTGGAGCTCCGTATATACCGACAAAAAGGTTATGGATGTAAATGGAATCCCATGGCCTACAAACTACTCAACCGGTGATGATATCAGTATTTCCGGTCGGCCAAACTTTATCTACTACTTCCTACAGAGATCATTCAATACAGTTCCGGCTCAGCTCTGTCAGGAGCTTACTCCGCAGGCTGTATACAAGTTCTGTACGGAACAGCTCGGACTTGAGCTCGATCCGATGGACGGTGAGGTTCTTCCTCCGCTTTCTGTAGGATCACTCACATACGGTATCACACTTCAGGATATGGTAAACGCATATCTGCCGTACGGAAACGAGGGTATCTTCAACGACGCCCACATCATAACCAAAATTGAAAACAGCAACGGCGACGTTATCTACGAGAACAACGGCAATCCCCGTGAGGCTGTCAGCGCTCAGACTGCATGGGTTATGAACCGACTCCTCAAAAACGTTGTCGATCAGGGTACCGGTACAGACGCAAAACTCAATAACAAGGTCGTTTGCGGTAAAACAGGTACAAACGAAAACTGGTGGGATCTTACATTTGTAGGTCTTACAAGAGATTTGTAAGCGGTGTTACTATCGGTTACAAGGAATACAGAGATGGTATGGGACTTCCTACTTACATCCATTCAGCGGCTGTATGGAAGAGTATCATCGGAGAATACGCAGACAACAACTTCCTTAACACAGAACCGGACTTTGAGCCTGTAAGAGGCGTTATCGAATCACCATGGTGTACAACTTCCGGACTTATCGCCGGACAGGGATGTCCCAGAAGTTCACAGATGGGCTACTGGAAGGAATCAAACGCACCGTACTGCAACGGCGGTCACTATGTAGCTCCTGAACCTACAGAACCTGTATACAACACGCAGACAGGCGGTGATACAGGTACCGGCGATCAGACCGGCGGCGGTGCTGCCGGAGGAGATGTAACCGGAGGCGGCGGTGATGTCGGCGGCGGTGACATTGGCGGCGGTACTGCCGGCGGAGATGTAACCGGAGGCGGAGACTGGACCGGCGGCGGTGGTGACGTTGGCGGCGGTACTGCCGGCGGCGGTGGTGACGTTGGCGGCGGTGATACCGGCGGCGGTGGTGACGTTGGCGGCGGCGACGTGAACCAGGGTTGGTAAGAAGGTGATTTTTTGAGTAAAATAAGACTTTGCTGTCCATGCCATTTTGGTCTGGAAAGTGTACTAAAATACGAAATACAAAAAATCGGAGGCACTGAACTTCGTGTCTCCGATGGAAAAATAAGCTTCAGCGGGGATGAAAACATCCTCGCAAGAGCTAACCTCTGTCTTTCAACAGCAGAAAGAGTTCTTATCGAACTGATAGAATTCAAAGCTTCTACCTTTGAAGAACTCTTTCAGGGTGTAAAATCGGCAGAGCTTGAAAGATATATCGGCGAAAAAAATGCATTTCCCGTGAAGGGATATTCGCTAAATTCTACTCTGCACAGCGTTCCTGACTGCCAGTCAATTGTGAAAAAAGCGGCAGTAGAACGTCTTAAATCAAAATACGGAGTAAACTGGTTCGATGAAACAGAAGCTCCGGTGCAGATAAGATTCAGCATCCTGAAGGATGTTGTTTCTCTCTATCTTGACACAAGCGGCGTTGGTCTCCACAAAAGAGGCTACAGACGCAATTCAAATGCAGCTCCTATCAAGGAAACTCTTGCTGCCGGAATTGTCGATCTTGCAAGAGTTCGCCCCGATACAATTGTATGCGATCCGTTCTGCGGAAGCGGTACTATCCTCATTGAAGCAGCTTTTAAGGCACTGAGAATCGCTCCCGGAATCAACAGACGTTTCGCTGCCGAAAAATGGAGCAGTATTGATCCGATGATCTGGCGTGAAGAAAGAAGCCGTGCTATCGATAACGTTGACAGATCAGCTAAATTTCAGGGAATCGGTGCCGATATAGACGATGCGGCAGCAGCTCTTACTCTCGACAACGCACACAAGGCTGGAATCAAGTCACGTCTTGATATCAGACAGGCTGATATCGTTACTTTCCGTCAGCCGGAAAATTCTGTCGTGATATGCAATCCTCCCTACGGTGAAAGACTTCTTGAACTCAGAGAAGCAGAGGATATCTACAAGAAAATGGGACGTGTTCTCGGCAAGGGCGGCGACAGACAAAGCTATGTAATTTCGCCGCATGAGGAATTTGAAAAATTCTTCGGAACTCCTGCCTCCAAGCGCAGAAAGCTCTATAACGGCATGATTAAGTGTCAGCTCTATATGTACTTTTAGGTGAAAATATGGATATTGCTTTACTCATTATCGGAATCATCCTTATTTTCCTGATGCTGCTTATCCTCGCTGTACTCAGAAGAACAAACACCACTGATATCAGACCTCAGCTTGAAGCGCTGAAAAAGGATACTGAGAATTCCGGCAGACAGCTTCGTGAAGAAGTTTCATCCAGCATAAACAGCAGTATCAGAGCAATGAGCGATATGATGACATCAGCACAGAAGGTTTCCGGCGACGCTGTCGGAAATCAGCTGAGTATCCTTGAAAACCGCTTCAAAACACTTGAATCCAACAACGAAATGAAGCTCGAAGCAATACGTTCCTCCCTGACAAGGCATCTTACCGGACTTCAGGAGGAAAACAGCAGAAAGCTTGAATCAATACAGACTACCGTCAACGAAAAGCTTGAAAGCAAGATGAACGAATCCTTCAAGCTGGTCGGTGAACGTCTTGAACAGGTCTATAAAGGGCTTGGCGAAATGCAGAATATCGCTTCTGGCGTCGGTGATCTGAAAAAAGTCCTTTCAAATGTCAAGAATCGTGGTATTCTCGGTGAAATACAGCTTGGTGCTATTCTCAGAGAAATTCTTGCGCCGGAGCAGTATGACTGCGATATTGCTACAATTCCGAAAAGTACAAATCGTGTGGAATTTGCAGTAAAGCTTCCGGGAAACGGCGAAAACTGCGTGTATCTGCCTATAGATTCAAAATTCCCCGGAGATACATACGCTGCGCTTCAGGATGCTTATGAATCCGGCAGCAATGACGATGTAGCGACAGCAAAAAAGAATTTACAGAACATTATAAAAAAATGCGCAAAGGATATTCACGAAAAATACGTTGAACCGCCGTATACTACGAATTTCGGCATAATGTTCCTTCCATTCGAGGGACTTTACGCTGAGGTCGTAAACAGCGGAATGATAGAAGTTTTACAGCGTGACTACAACATCAACGTCTGCGGACCTTCAACAATGGCGGCTATGCTAAACTCCCTGCAAATGGGATTCCAGACGCTTGCAATTCAAAAGAAAAGCAGTCAGGTATGGGAAATTCTCGGCGCTGTAAAATCGGAATTTCTCACATTCCAGAAGGCTCTTGAAGATACGCAGAAGCATATCAAAAAAGCCGAAGATGATCTTGAAAAATTAGTGGGAGTCCGTACAAGACAGATCAACAGAAAGCTCAGCTCTGTTGAGGCAATTGAAACATCTATTGACGATGAGCAGTAAAATTTCCTAAAATATCAGGTATAACAAAACCGCCCCGAAAAAATCCGAGGCGGTTTTTTGGCGTCCCAAAGAGGAGTCGAACCTCCGGCCTGCTGCTTAGGAGGCAGCCGCTCTATCCTACTGAGCTATTGGGACAACAAAATAATTATATCACATTACAATATAAAATGCAACACGAGCACAAATATTTTATTTTTTTACTTAAATACTGCATCGGTTCATTCAAATTAAAGAAATTTTATTCTGTTTTTTTTCAAAACCCCTTTTATTTCATGAAGAAATGTGATATAATAGATAAGTGAAAATTTACATACTTTACGGAGGATGAAATGTCAAAAAAAAACTGTGCCTTTGAACGCCGTACAAAAGAAAAATATCTTGCCGCATTCCTTTTCGGAGCGCTATGTCTGCTGCTTCCGATTCTGCCAATAATGATATCAAATCACGGATATTTTATCTACTGCGGTGACTACAATGCACAGCAGATTCCTTTTTATAATCTTGCAAATGACACAGTCCGCAGCGGCGGTACCTTTGGCTGGAACTGGCTGACAGATCTTGGCTCGGATTTTATGACTTCATACTCATTTTATCTGTGGGGAAGTCCATTTTTCTGGCTTTCTGCTGCACTCCCGAGAAGTCTTGTAACTTTTTCAATGCCATTACTTCTGGCAATAAAGCACGGTATTGCTTCACTCACAGCCTACGCCTATATCCGGCGATTTGTCCGCAGCAAGAACGCTGCACTAATCGGAGGAATCCTCTACGCAAGCTCCGGATTTCAGGCATATAATATATTCTTCAATCATTTTCAGGATGTAACAGCTTTCTTCCCTCTTATGCTCATCGCAATGGAGGAAAATATAAACAACGGCAAAAAGGGAATCTTCGCCCTGACCGTCGCCTTTATGGCAATTCTGAACTACTACTTCTTTGCTGGTCAGGCAGTATTCCTTGTACTTTACTACTTTATCAGAATGAGTTCTCCGGATTTCAGAACATCATGGAAGAAATTCTTCGGACTCGCTTCTGAAGCAATTATCGGTGCATTGATCGCCGGATTTGTACTTGTTCCGTCAGCTCTGGCTATCATCAGCAATCAGCGTGTAAGTAACTTCGCTTACGGAGCAGATATGGTTATCTACAGCGACAAAACGCTCATTCCAAGAATTATTCAGTCATTCTTCATGCCTCCGGATACTCCGGCAAGTCCTAATCTTTTCGTTTCAGATTACGAAAAATGGGCGTCTATCGGAGGATATCTCCCGCTTTTCTCTATGGCCGGAGTTATCGCATTCATTCGTACACGCAGAAAACACTGGGCAACAAGACTTTCATTCTGCTGTATTGTCTGCGCATTCATCCCCTTTCTCAACAGCCTTTTTCAGGCGGTCAATTCCTACTACTACGCAAGATGGTTCTATATGCCGATACTTATCTTCGCAATGATGACCGCAGAAGCACTTGATGATACCGGAGCTGATTTCCGCTTCGGCTGGAAAACCTGTGCAGTTGTTATTGCTGCATTTGCTGTTATCGGCTGTCTGCCTACAGGCGGCGAAAACGAAAAGACACGTTTCTTCCGCATGCCGGATGACCCTCTGTATTTCTGGCTTGTTATAGCAGTTGCTGTTTGCTGTCTCATAGCTTCTGCAATACTACTCATGCTTAGAAAAAAAGGTGCATCCTTCATGAGACTCGGTGTATGGATGACCGCAGGAGCTTCAGTTCTCTGCATCTGCACTGCCGTGTACTACTGCGCAAACACCGTCGGATCTGCAAGACTTTATGTTGATTCAGCAATAAAGGGCAAAGAAGATATCTGCGAGAAAGTAAGTGATGACAATTTCTTCCGCATTGATATATCCGAAAACTGCGACAACTATTCAATGCTGTGGAAACTCCCGAATATGAGAGCTTTTCAGAGCGTTGTCAACACCTCGATAATGGATTTTTACTATAATATAGGCATTTCAAGAAATGTTGCATCCCGTGCAGAGCCGGATCACTACACACTCAGAGGACTTTTCTCTGTAAAATATTATTACAGGGATATCCGCAATGCAGAGCCTTTTGAAAAACTTGATGCATTGTCATCGGATTACTCTGTGGATTCAGACGGAGAAAAAACTTATAAAAATTCCGATATAACAAAGCTTCTTCCGGGATTTGAATACAAAAGCAAAAACAAACATTTTGAAATATACGAAAATACCCTCTATATCCCTATGGGATACGGCTATGACAGTTATATTTCCACAAAAAATGCAAAGAAAAAAAGCAATGCTTACCGTGAAAAGATACTGATCGGTGCACTCGTTCTCAGTGATAAGCAGATTGAAAAATATTCTGATATCCTTACTGAATACGATCACACAAAGGAAATTTCAGAAGATGATTACATCCGTATATGTAAGGAAAAACAGCAGAATTCTTCCTCTGAATTCAGCTTCGATCACCATAGCTTCCGTTCAGAAATCACTCTTGACAAACCTCAGCTTGTATTTTTCAGCGTTCCCTACAGCGACGGCTGGACTGCTGAAGTAAACGGAAAATCAGCTGATGTGGAAAAGGTTTCTTACGGATTTATGGCTGTTAAAGCAGATGCCGGCGAAAATACTATCGTATTCCGCTACAGAACACCCGGTCTTACGGCTGGAATCATAATGACAATCATCGGCATACTTCTTCTTGCCGGATATCTCGTAATCTGTCATTTCTTCTTCAGAAAAGATGATGAATACGGACACACTCACTTCTACGGCTATGATTCCTATACAAAGCCGCTTGCTTCGCAGGAATACTGCAATAAACTTCTCAGAAAGGACTGATATCATGGACAAAAACATAGATCTCATCGAAAAAACTCTTGAATCTCAGACGATTTATGAAGGTCCTATATTTACTATAACTCATGATACTGTACAGCTCGGAGACGGAAGCAGCTCGATAAGAGATGTTCTTCTTCATCATGGAGGTGTATGCGTTATCCCGATTACTGACAATAATGAAATTTTCATGGTGCGTCAGTTCCGCTATCCGTTCAGAACAGTAACTATGGAAGTTCCCGCCGGAAAGCTTGAAGCTGGAGAAGACCACTCCGTCTGCGGCCGCAGAGAGCTTCTTGAAGAAACAGGATGCGTTTGCAGCGAATTCATCTACCTCGGCGAAATGTATCCTACGCCCGCCTACAACAGCGAAATCACTCACATGTATCTCGCAAGAGGTCTGGAATATCAGAAACAGTGCCTCGATGAAGGCGAGTTCCTTGAAGTAGTGAAAATGCCTCTCAGCGAAGCCGTTGAAATGGTCATGAAGGGCGAAATCAAAGACGGAAAAACACAGCTTGTTATTCTCAAGGCTGCACGAATCCTCGGCATATAATGCCAATCCCTCAAACAGCAGCAGATAAATCTGATAACATAAATAAAGAAAGGTTGCGATAATTTGGATAATAATATTTTAAATGGCAAAAAGCATATTCATTTCATTGGCATAGGCGGTTCAGGAATGTACCCCCTTGCACAGATTCTTCATTCACAGGGATATTTTCTCACTGGCTCCGACAACAACGAAACCGAAACTCTTGACGCTGTACGCAAGATGGGAATTCCGGTTTTCATCGGACAGAGAGCTGAAAACATAGAAGGCGCAGATCTTATCGTTCATACTGCTGCTATCATGGAGGATAATCCGGAGCTTATGGCGGCTCGTCAGAGCGGCATTCCGGTGCTCGAAAGAGCTGATCTTCTCGGCATAATCACATCATGGTACGATAATGCAGTCTGTGTTACCGGAACTCATGGCAAAACTACAGTAACATCCATGATAACACAGATTCTCTTTACTGCCGGAGTTGATCTTTCTGCGTATATCGGCGGAAAGCTCCCCTGCATCGGCGGAAGCGGTCTTGCCGGAAAAAGCGATGTTCTTGTATGCGAATCATGCGAATTTGAGGATCATTTCCTTAAACTTTCTCCCGATATTTCGGTAATCCTCAATATCGACGCCGATCATCTTGATTACTTCGGAACTCTCGATAATATAAAGAAATCATTCAGAAAATTCGCTGAAACAACCTCAAAGATACTCATCATCAACGGCTCTGACGCAAATACCGTTGACGCTCTTGACGGAATCAGCAAGAATATCATCACCTACGGTAAGGATTCTTCCTGTGATTACTATCCTGAAAATATCAAGCACGAAAACGGTCTGCTTACCACTTTCGATCTTATGAAAAAAAGCGAAAAGCTCGGTACTATCACACTTCACGTTGCCGGTATTCACAATGTTCTTAACGCTGTTGCTGCCGCTGCTGCTGCTGATTTTCTCGGAATCGGTTTTGAATCTGTTCAGAAAGGTCTTGAAGAATTCAGAGGTGCAAAGCGTCGTTTTGAAAAGCTTGGATTTGAGCGTGGAATCACCTTCGTGGATGATTATGCTCATCATCCCACCGAGCTTGAAGCTGCTCTCAATGCCGCAATGGAAATGAATTTCAGAAAGGTATGGGCAGTCTTCCAGCCGTTTACATTCTCAAGAACAAAGCTCCTTCTTGATGACTTCGCAAGAGTAATGCAGATTCCTGATTGTGCTGTTCTAACCGATATCATGGGCAGCCGTGAGAAAAACACATACGGTATCTTTACTCGTCATCTTGCTGAAAAAATTCCAGGATGTATATGGTTCCCTCAGGATGAAGAAGCTGAATGGACTGATGAGCGCAAGTATGCCAACTTCCAGCAGATTTGTGACTACATCTGCGAAAACGCTGAAGAAGGTGATCTTGTTATCACTCTTGGCTGCGGTGATGCATATAAAATCGCCAGAATGATTATTGATAAACTGAAATAAGGAGGATATATATGCTCAGAGATAAGGAAATTGAAGTTTTTAATTATATAAAAAAATGTCTCGGCGAGGGATATTCACCTTCAGTAAGAGAAATTATGGACCACATGGGTTTCAAATCAACCTCAACTGCTCACAGATATATTGAAATTCTCCGCAACGAGGGACTCATTGAAAAAAAGGATAACCTCAATCGTGCTCTGCGTCTCCCGAACAGCGGTTCAGCATCCGTGCCGATCATCGGTACTGTAACAGCCGGTCAGCCTATCACAGCTGTAGAAGATATTACCGGATATATCGGTTTTGAGGCAGAACACTGCGATCCCAGCGAACTTTTTGCCCTCACTATCAGAGGCGAAAGCATGATAAACGCTGGTATTCTCGATGGTGATATCGTTATCGTTCAGCGCTGCTCTTATGCTGAAAACGGCGATATTGTCGTTGCCTTCATCGACAGAAGTGATGCTACTGTAAAACGTTTCTTCAAAGAGGATGGTCATTTCAGACTTCAGCCTGAAAATGATACTATGGATCCGATTATTGTTGATGAAGTTGAAATTCTCGGAAAAGTTATAGGACTTAAAAGATATTACTGATAAAAAATCTCTGTTTTAAAACAAAAAAATATAATTCCCGGAGAATTTTAAAAAAAATATCTGAAAAACTATTCCATATTCAAGAAAAATGTTGTATAATATAAGTTGGAGCAATTATGCCCGGAAAGGAAAAATACAAAATGCTTAACGATGTAAAAGTTAATATCTGCGGCAAGGAATACAGACTTAAAACCTCTGAATCACCTAATTATGTTTACTCTCTCGGTAGAGTCCTTGAAGCAAAAATCAATGAAATAATCAACTCGGGAAGCGGTTCTTCCCCCTATGGTGCTTCCATTATGGTTGCCCTCAGCCTTCTTGATGACCTTAACAAGGCAAATCAGAAGCTCGACAGTATCCGCAATCAGACAAAGGAATATGTCGATGAAGCCGGAAAAACAAGAGTAGAACGTGATGCCGCACAGAAAGAAATAGAAGTACTTAAATCCAAGATCGTACAGCTTGAAAATATGGTCAAGCTCAAGCAGCTGAAGGATAGTATCTGATGAAAACTCCTGAGATCCTCGCTCCAGCCGGAAGTATGGACGCTCTCAGAGCCGCTCTGCGCTCCGGAGCAGATGCTGTTTATGTCGGCGGAAAGCGTTTCTCTGCCCGCAACAGTCAGGCTGCCGGTCTCGAAAACGAGGAACTGAAAGAAGCTGCACAGCTCTGCCATAAGTACGGTGCAAAGCTGTACATCGCTGTAAATACAGTTATTACCGACGACGAAGCATCGGATTTCTCCGATTTTGTGAAATTCGCCGCTTCTATCGGAACTGACGCATTCATCGTTCAGGACTGGGGATGCCTTGAGCTTATAAAATCTTCCGTCCCTGACGCTGTAATTCACGGCTCTACACAGATGTCGGTTCATACGGCTGCCGGTACGGAAATGCTCGGAGAACTCGGCTTTTCAAGAATTGTTCCTGCCCGTGAGCTTGATAAGGATACCATACAAAAAATCTGCTCTGAAACACCGGAAACAGAAATTTTCGTTCACGGAGCACTTTGTATGTCCGTATCCGGTCAGTGCTATATGTCTGCTATGATGGGCGGACGCTCGGCTAACCGTGGATGCTGCGGTCAGGCTTGCCGTCTCCCCTTTTCATCGGCGGAAAATAAAAATTCCTGTGCACTTTCTCTGAAGGATCTCTCGCTGCTGAAAAATGCCGGAGAACTGAAAGATATCGGCGTTGACTCCTTCAAGATAGAAGGCAGAATGAAGCGTCCTGAATACGTCGCTGCGGCTGTTTATGAACTGAAAAAAGCTATCGGCGGCGATCAGCCTGATATGAAGCTCCTCAGAGACATATTCTCCAGAGATGGCTTTACAGACGGATATTTCACAGGAAAAAGAACTGATATGTTCGGCAAACGTGAAAAAGATGATGTGGTTTCCGCCCGTACTGTTATCCCAGCGATACATGAGCTTTACCGCTCTGAAAGGCACGTTCACAAGGTTGACTTCCATGTGGAAATCCATGAAAACAAACCTGTCACGATTACTGCTGAATGTCTCGGCATAAGGATTTCCGAATGCGGAGATATCCCCGAAAAGGCTCTGAATCGCCCTACTGACCATGAAACTCTTATTAAGCAGCTTTCTCGAATGGGCGATACTGTATTTTTCGCCGGAGAGATAACATCCGACATTGCACCCGGACTTATGGTTCGTGCCGGAAAACTCAATGAGCTTCGCAGAAATCTTACAGAAAAGCTTACTCAGCTTGTTATCAGCAAGAATACCCCTGCTTATACCATGACTGATAATCTGCCGGAACTTCCCGAAAAAACAACGGTATTTCCGCAGAAATTGCGTACATTCTGCCGTACTGCGGAACAGGTAAAGGCGGCAGCGGAGTTTTCTGAATACATTATTGTTCCAATGGAACTTATAAATGATAGTATCACTTCACTGGCAGCTCCGGACAGGCTTATAATATCGCCGCCGAGGTTTATTTCCAATGAAGAAAAACTTATTTCCGGTCTCATGGAACTAAAAAATGCCGGATTTGAACGTCTTTTCTGCCATACTCCCGATTCTGTTGCTATCGGCAGAAAACTCGGTTTCAGACTGCACGGAAACACTACGCTTAACATATGCAATTCTTATTCGGCAGAAAAAATGAAGTCACTTGGTCTTGAAGACTGCGTCTTTTCCTTTGAAACAAAACTCTCACGTCTTGATGATATAAGAACATCACTTCCGCTTGGAATGGCTGTATATGGTCATCTTCCGCTGATGCTCACTCGTAATTGTCCGATTAAAAATGAGCTCGGCTGCAAAAATTGTACCGGTCACCTTACTGACCGCATGGGAAAGCATTTCCCTGTGATCTGTTCAAAGGATTATACAGAAATTCTGAACCCTGACATTCTTTGCATGACAGACAGAATGCTTCCGGAAAGAGTCAGCTTCGGACTTGTCATTCTGACATACGAAAATGAGGAACAGACCCGACGTATACTTTCCGGCAAGCGTCCGGATGGTACACTCACAAGAGGTCTGTACTACAGAGGTATCTGATATGAAGCTTACATTCAAAAAACTTGACGAAAAAGCTATGATTCCGTGTCGTGCTACTTCGGGAAGCGCAGGTCTTGATATATTCGCCTGCCTTGACGAACCTGTAACACTGGCTCCAGGTGAAATAAAAGCTGTTCCCGCTGGAATAACCGCTGAGCCTGACGAGGACGATATTGCTCTGCTTATCTATCCCCGTTCCGGACTTGCAACAAAATTCGGTATTTCTCTTGCCAACTGCGTAGGCGTTGTTGACAGTGATTACCGTGGTGCATGGTTTATTCCTCTTATAAATCATGGCAGTCAGCCTTTTACTGTGGAACACGGAATGCGCATCGCTCAGCTTATTCCTACACGAATAATCATACCCGAAATTCAGATCAGCGATTCCCTCTCAAATACAGAACGTGGAGAAAACGGATTCGGCTCATCTGGTATAAAATAATAAAAAAGAACGGAGACTTAAAATGAAAAAACTTTATATGCTTCTGCTTATCGTTGCAGCTCTCGTCAGCGGCGGTCTTATCGGCAATCTCGTAGCCGGTACCCCACTGCAGTTCCTTGACTATGAAAGAATATTCCAGTTCCTGCGTGACGGCGATGTTATTAATACAAGCTTCTTTAAGCTGAATTTCGGATTCTACATAAGAGCTAACGTTGCACAGATTTTTTTCCTCCTTTTTGCTGTCTTTATTTACTGCAAGACTGCACCAAAAATTTTTACGGGAAAATAAAATCCTGAATCAACATACAACGACTGAATAAATACCGCAGTTCCAGAAATTCATCAACTGCGGTAATATCTTGTTAAGGAGCATCAGAATGTTTACAAAAGATATTGGTATTGATCTCGGTACCGCAAATACCCTTGTTTACGTCCGTGGAAAAGGTATTATTCTCAGAGAACCTTCCGTTGTGGCTGTAAACACAAGAACAGACAAGTGCCGCTATGTCGGCAAAGAAGCAAAGGATGTAATCGGAAGAACTCCCGGCTCTATCGTTGCTGTAAGACCTCTTAAAGACGGTGTTATAGCAGATTTTGACATCGCTACTACCATGCTTCAGGAATTCATAAAAAAGGCTCTCAAGGGAACAATCTTTACAAAGGCAAATGTTATTATATGCATTCCCTCCGGAGTTACTGCCGTTGAAAGACGTGCTGTCCGTGAAGCCTGCAAAAAAGCCGGAGCTAACAACGTCCTTATCATAGAAGAACCTATGGCTGCCGCTATCGGTGCCGGACTTCCTACAAATGAACCCGCCGGAAGCATGATTGTTGATATCGGCGGCGGTTCAAGCGAAGTCGCTGTAATCTCACTCGGCGGAATCGTTGCAGCTCGTTCTGTAAGATGCGCCGGCGATGAATTTGACAACGCTATCATAAATTATATCAAAAAGAAGTACAACCTCCTTATCGGCGAAAGATCTGCGGAAAATATCAAGCTTGAAATAGGCTCCGCTTTTCCGAGCGAAAAAGAGGAAACTATGGAAATAAAGGGAAGAAATCTTCTCAATGGTCTGCCGGAAAATATTACTGTCAGCTCATCTGAAATCCGTGACGCTCTCGTTGAACCTCTTTATCGTGTTATTGACGCTATAAAGTCAACGCTTGAAGAAACTCCGCCGGAGCTTTCCTCTGATATCATCGACCACGGTATTACTCTTGCCGGCGGCGGCGCTCTCCTCAGAGGACTTGACAAGCTTATCAACAGAGAAACTGGTATGCCGGTTTATATCGCTGAGTATCCTCTTGACTGCGTGGCAGAAGGTACAGGAAAAATCCTCGAAAATGTCAATGACTATCAGGATGCTCTTACCGAAAATGTAAAATACTATTAAGGAGGAGACTCCATGCGTGACTTTATAAAAAGCACCAGATTCAAGATTCTCCTCGCCTTTCTCGCCTTTCTTATCGGTATAATGATCTATGCTGTAACCAAAGGCGGCTACTCTGTTTCAGGAGCATCATTTATCCAGACCATTACCAAGCCGTTTCGTTCAGCTTCAAACGGCATTGGTATGAAAATCGAGGGAAATCTTGATAAAATTACTAAAGCTGACGAATATTACGAAGAAAATAAACGCCTGAAAGCTCAGATCGGTGAGCTTAACAAGCAGCTTACTGAATATGACGCTTTAAAAGCAGAAGTCGAAGAACTCCGCAAATTCGTAAGCATTAAGGAAGAACACGAGGATTATGTCCTCAGTGTTCCGTGCAGCGTTATCGGATATACTACAAATGATCCCTTCAAATCATTTACGATAGACAAGGGAAAGGCTGACGGAATCAAGCCGAATTGCCCTGTGGCTACGGCTGAGGGACTTGTCGGCATTACCGATGAGGTTTCTGAACACGCAACAACTGTCAGAACTATACTCTCCCCTGACCTATCAGTAGCAGCAGTATGTTCTGCTTCGCTCGCAGATACCGGAATAATCGAGGGGGACATCATTGCATCAGAAGAAGGCTGCACCAAGCTTTCACATGTAACTACTGAAAACAAAATAAAGCCCGGTTCATTGATGATAACTGCCGGCAACAGCGGTCTTTTCCCAAAGGATTATCCTATCGGAACCGTCCGTGAAATGGAATATGATGTAAGCGGACTTTCCATGTGCTCTGTTATCGAGCCGTGCGCAGATATCACTCGTCTGACATCCGTTATTGTTATTACTGATTTTACCGGTAAAAAGGAGGATGCTGAATGAGGCTGCGGACTACCCGTGAACAGCGTATCCTTTACATCAAAACTATTTTCCGGTGGCTTATATACTATATTTTCATCTTCATCGGATATATCTACATGACTACCGGTACATGGCTGAAACCTGTTATCCTGCTGCCTATTGCAATGGCTATTGCCGTTGACAATAATCAATATGGCTCGGTGTTTACAGGTGCAATCTGCGGATTTCTTACTGACATCGCTTGCGGAAAGCTTTTCGGCTATAATGCAGTAATCATTGCATTCTTCTGCATAGTGATCTCACTGCTTCATGAGCTTTATCTCAGAAATAAATTTGCCAATTATATTATCCTCACTGCAGCGGCTTCATTTTTGCAGTGCTGGCTTGATTACAAATTCTATTACCAGATGTGGAAATACGATAATGTTCAGCGTATATTTACGCATTATACCCTTAAAATATGGATATATACCGTAATTTCAGCTGTTATCGTCTACCTTCTCATACGTCTGGTCAACCGCTTCCTTATGCCTAAGAATCATCTTACAATCGAGGAAGTAATTACCACAAAATCACAGTAGAACAGCTAAGGCAATATCGTATAGCTCTAATGCGCACTATACGGGATTGCCTTAATATTCATTAAAAAGGAGAATTTATGAAAGGAATAACCGAAAATCTGAAATCTGCACTTATCGTCCTTCTGGTTGTTTCTCTGACTCTTTTCAGCGGTCTCAGACTGATGGAAATTCAGGTAGTCGGCGATGAAACAATAAAATCTCCGGTGACTCAGTCGGAAAATACCCGTTCCTATATCAGAAATGTTAAGGCTACCCGTGGAAATATCATGGATTACAGCGGAAATCTCCTTGTATCTAACGATTCCCGTGTTGATCTTGTGCTGAGAAAAGCTTTCTTTCCGGAAGATATTCAGGAAGGAAATAAGGCTCTCCTTGGTATTTACAACGGTCTGAAGGAACATAATTACGAATTCAAGGAAAGTATTCCGATATCCAAGACCGCACCGTATGTGTTCACTTCCGACGAAACAGAAGAACTCATTTCAACTCTGAATCTGAACGTCTATGCTTCTGCTGAAAACTGCATAGACAAGCTGATTGCAGATTACAGCATCAGTGATGAGTATTCCGACGAGGAAAAAAGAATTATCGCCGGAATGCGCTACGAAATGATAGTCAAGGATTTCTCCTATGAATTCGACCTCCCTCTTGCAGAGGATGTTGACAATGATACTGTTATCCAAATGAAGGAACTCAGCAATTTCTACAAGGGAGTTGAAGCTGTTGAAGTATCTGAGCGCCGCATTGAGCGTGGAGATATTCTCCCTCACGAAATCGGTACCGTTGGTCCAATATATGCCGAAGAATATGAAATTCTCCAGAATCAGGGCTATGCTCTGAATGATACTCTCGGAAAAAGCGGTATCGAAAAGGCAATGGAAAAGGAACTCCGTGGCGTAAACGGCGAGGAAAAAGTTGTCTTTCAGGATGATAATGTTATCGATATACAGACAATAACTCATGCTGAATCGGGCGCATCTGTAAAGCTTACGGTTGATGGTAATTTCCAGCTTAAACTTCAGGGAATCCTTGATAAATTTGTTGAGAACTTCCCATCTATCAACCCGAAACCGCATATTCTTGACGGTAAATGCGGAGCTATCGCCGTTATAGACGTAAAAACTGGTGCTGTAAGAGGTTTCGCAAATGCGCCAACATACAATCTCAAAGACTACCTTGAGGATTATGACTACTTCCTCTCCGCAGAGAATTCTCCCCTTGTGAACCGCTGTACCTACGGACTTTACCGTCCGGGTTCAACTTTCAAGACAATCACAGCTACGGCTGGTCTTGCTGAGGGTATTATCAACAATGCCTCTGAGTTCATATGCAATCAGGAATATGAATTCTTTGGAAGTGATTACGGCTGTACCGGTTATCACAATCATATTTCCGTACGTCACGCAATTGAGGTTTCGTGCAATATCTTTTTCTACGAGCTTTCACGTCAGCTCGGTATCGACAAAATAACTGAGTACGCAGAATTATATGGACTCGGCTCATCTACCGGTATCGAAACAGGCGACGCCAGCGGATATCTCTGTAACCCGGAAACTTTTGCTGAAAACGGTATTCCGTGGTATATCGGTTATG
>JAFXEJ010000025.1 GCA_017513795.1 Ruminococcus sp. | reverse complement strand
TAACAGGAACGCTTTCGGTGATAATCAGGCGGAACAAGAAGATGTCATAGGCAAAATTCTGTTCTTGATCGAAAAACATTGGAATGAGGTCTTCTGTTTCTCTCGCAGAAGTCAGCATAATATGAGCCGTTGGTCGGCTCGCTACGGGTACGAAAAGACAGGAAAGGAAATTTTGAAAAAGGCTAAATGCAGCGACCACGGCAGATACAGTGCAGTTAATCTTTGTAACTACAGTACAATCGAATTTCGTCTGTTCAGAGGGACACTAAAATATAACACATTCATAGCCACATTGCAGTTTGTTGATACGATCTGTGATGTGGCTATTTCTATGTCCCAGAGTGAACTGGAAGAGCTGTCGTGGTCGGAACTTGTATGTAATATCAAATATCCTGAGTTGGTGCAGTATTTGAAAGAACGCAGGCTATATATCAATGATGAAGTTTATGCAGAGGAGGACATGTGATATGTGCGCAATTTTCGGATTTTTTGACTACGGAAAGAAAGTATCAGCAAACACATTGAAAAAACTGCTCCGGGCGCTGTCGGTAGCAGCTGAAAGCCGAGGAACTGATGCGACAGGTTTCAGCTATGTCAGGGGCGGAAACATCGTTACATTTAAAAAAGCCAAGCCTGCGCACAAGGTCAAGCTGTACTTTCCGAGGGACACAACTGCTGTTATCGGGCATACTCGCTTCACTACACAGGGCAGTGAGAAAAATAACTACAATAATCATCCTTTTGAAGGCAGTACAGATAGCCATAACTTCGCTCTTGCTCATAATGGTGTACTTTTCAATGATAAAGAACTCCGCAAAGAAAAAAATCTGCCTGATACCGAAATCGAGACAGATTCCTACATTGCCGTTCAGTTGATTGAACGTGAGAACATCGTTGATAGCAACAGTATTAAATCTATGGCTGAGGCAGTAAATGGCAGCTTTGTCTTCACGATTCTTCGTGACGATAATACGTTCTATCTTGTCAAGGGAGATAATCCGATAACGGTCATTCACTTCTCTGAGTACGGACTGTATGTTTACGCTTCAACAACAGCTATTCTTAATGCCGCTATGAAAGCTGTAAAGTTTGCGGGGAGATGTGTGGAAATCGCTGTAAACGACGGGGAAATTATCCGAATTGACAGTGATGGCAAACTTTCAGTCAGCACCTTTGAACAGAAGATCCAGAAGATCAACTACCGCAATTGGTATAACTGGTATGGCTGCGATTTTGATGCAGATGACGAGGACTACACTAACGATCTCCTGCTGATCTGCGGCTGCTACGGCGTGGACAGAGAGGATGTTGAGCTGCTTCTGGAGCTTGGCTATACAACTGACGAGATCGAGGAAATGCTGCTGGATGAAGAGCTGTTTGAGGAAACCATGCATGAGGTAAAATCGCTGTATCAGCGTTAAAAATAAGGAGGTAACCATATGAAAGAATTCTTTGCAGGAATGGCGTTTACGCTGATTCTGGAGGGCGTAGCTGCCGTAGTCATTGCAGCAGAAAAGATCAAGGAGGCGATAGAAGAATGAAGAATACTGTAAAAGTCTTTGTCAGAGCCGTCAGCGTTATCATCGACATCATCAGCATTTTCAGAAATCGCAAATAACAACAATGGGTGGAGTATAATGCTCCTCCCTGCATTTTTTGAGAGGTGAATTATGAAAACTGAAACAACGATCATGATGAGTAAGGCATTGTTTTCTGATGATGGCGAACACCGCCTCCTGCTTCGTAGAGAGTGGAACAAGAATGGAAAGGCTGCTATGATCATCATGATAAATCCGAATACTGCCGATACACTCAGCATAGATATGACGACCATGCTGGTGCTGAATAACCTTTACAAGCTCGGTTTCGGCAGTGTCACCATCGTCAACCTGTATAGCCGAATTATCCCGAAATTAAGCCTCAGATTCAATTCTGACGATGACCTTATCGCTAAGGAATGTGACGAGATCATTGAACAGTATGCGGCTATGAGTGATGCAATCATTATCGCTTGGGGAAGTCTCGGTAACACTTCCGAGCGTGTCAGAGAGCGACAGGCAGATATACTCGAAAGACTGTCGAAGTTCAGAAACAAGCTCTACAAAATCGGTGAACGGGGGTATCATCCGCTGACACCTGCTGTCAGAAACGGATGGGAGTTAGTACCCTATGAAATGGAGGACGATTATGCTGAAAGTATCGAATCTTAAAGAGACCGACAATATCAAGCCTATCATGCTGAGGGCGTATATTGCAAAGAAAATCACTGTGCTGATGAATGAATACAGCGTTGATACCCTTGACGATATCGGCTGTTTTGTAGTACTTGAAAAGGACGAAATATCTGCATTTACAGTATCGGAAATGGAGTTTGTGGAGTTGCTGGAGATCGGAGGCAACTACTATCTTCACGGTGTAAGGATACTTGGTGATAGCTATGGCGAGGATATCTACCTTCCTGTTGAGGTAGTACAAAAATGAGCCTTACAATACATCGTGTAGCGCAGTATGCGAGGTTCAGCTCTGATAACCAAAGAACTGAAAGTATAGATGCCCAACTCAGAGCAATGAACCAATTCTGCAAACAACAGCACTGGCAGGTTGTGGCTACCTACACCGATGAAGCGAGGTCGGCAACTACCGATAACCGCCCCCAATTTCAACAAATGATAGCAGACAGCGGCAAGGGGCTTTTCGATATCGTTCTTGTGCATAAGCTAGACAGATTCAGCCGTGACAGGTACGACAGTGCTATCTATAAAAAGCGATTGAAGAAAAATAATGTCCAGCTATGTAGTGTGTTGGAACGCATTGACGACAGCCCTGAAAGCATCATGATGGAAAGTGTTCTTGAAGGTATGGCGGAATATTATAGCCGCAACTTAGGACGTGAGGTCATGAAGGGGATGAAAGAAACTGCCCTGCAATGTAAACACACAGGAGGCTGTCCTCCACTCGGTTATGACGTTGGTGAGGATAGACGGCTTGTTATCAATCAGCATGAGGCAGAAGCGGTCAAAGCGATCTTTGAGATGTTTGCAGAGGGCTACGGTTACAGTGCCATCGTTGACTATCTGAACGCTCACGGTTATACTACCAAAAGAGGGAGAATTTTCGGCAAGAATAGTCTTTACGAAATTCTTAATAACGAAAAGTACACAGGCGTTTTTGTGTTTAACAGAGCTGCTGCAAAGTCAGACAGCAAGCGCAATAACCATGCCTACAAGACTAATGAAAATATCATAAGAGTTCCGGGCGGCTGTCCTGCCATCATAAGCAAGCACCTTTTTGAAAAGGTTCAGAGGATTAAGGCTTCTAACCGCCGTAACACAGGGCGTTATCACTCTAAGGAGTTCTATCTGCTGACAGGGAAAGTTTACTGCGGTGTGTGCGGTAAGCGCATACAGGGCAATCTGAGATTTTCGGGTGAACGCAAGAACAGGCTTTGCACCTATCGCTGTGACGAGCCTAAGCAGCTATGCAAGAATAAGGAGAACAACAAGGACTATCTCGATGCTTATGTTGCAGACCTGCTCCGGCAGAAGATATTCAACAAAGCGGCGCTGAGGCGCAGGATCAATGCCGTTAATAAGTACATCGCAAGCTATAACGCTGAATTTGATGAGCATTATGAGAGCATAAAAACTGAGCTTGAGGAAGTTACCATTGCCCTTGCAAATATCACTGTTGCAGTGGAAAAAGGCATCATTACTGATGCACTGATAGATCGTTCGGAAGCATTAGAACAGCACCGGAATGCGTTGCAGGCTCAGCTCGTAGCCCTAAGAAGATTTGAACCACTCCGACTGGAAGAGTATCTGCACCTGATAGACGATTACAAGAATATGAAGCGTAATACTGCCGAATTCCGTACATTCGTGCAGACCTATATCGACAGAGTTGTGACCTACCCTTATCATATTGAAATCTTGCTTGTTGTGGGATTCGGTATCACCGATGAGCTGAAAGAAACTATCACCATCAGACGGGGCGACCTGTATGCCCTGTTTGAATCTAAAACGAAGGAGGATTGATTCATGTTTGAACCTGAAAAGAAACGATACCTTACAAGGGGTGTTGATGAAACAATACCACCTGAACTTCAACTCTTTATATGGGAGGCAATTGACCATATGCCGCAGCCGAAGGACTACCTGCAGGTATTCACCCTGACCGTCGAGAACGGTCTGCAATGCATACACCACACCTCTGAGCAGCCAGAGTATGAAATGACCTATATCCTTCCCACCGTGGAGAACGCTGTTACAGCGAAAATCTATTGCATCGACAGCGAGGAGTACTGCACCATGCTGCTGGCGGAGGAGTACTGATGGGGATCCTGGACGATATGTACCACGGCAAGAGTGGATTCTTCGGTGAGAAACGAATCACAGACCCGGACTATATCAGATGCGTCGGCAAGCTTGCTGCGCTGGAGGAGGATCTTTTGAAACAGTACCCCGGCATCGAATCGCAGCTCGAACAGCTGCATGACCTCCAGGGAACGGCAGAGAGCATTGCGGAGTATGAGATGTTTGCGGCTGGATTCCGTACAGGGGCAAAGCTGATGTTGGAAATGCTCGGAGAGTAGCAATAACCCAAGATACATGAATTTGTATCTTGGGTTATTTCTTTTACTATTTAAGATAGAAGAGCTCGATAAACCGCTCACTCTGCTCATTGATGATATCGCCGAAGCGATATGTTACATACTTCTTACCGTTACATATATGGATAACTTTGAAAACCGTATCAAAAGTATGCTCATCGGCTGAATCCTTTGAATCAAGCTGAGAAACTACGTAATGCCATACCCCCAGCAGAAACGGCTCGAATTCAAGCTCCTCTTCATCACACAGTTCCGCCTTTGTCAAGGTAGAACCGTCAGAGTAGACGATAAATTTCTGATTATCTTCGATACTGCTGTCATTCCTGATAAATTCGATCAGCTCGACCACAAGCGCCTCGTTAAGATACTTTGAATTGAAGTATTTTTTTCGGATATTTATCATATCGAGGAGGGCTTCATCATAGTTGGTGTTAAGCTTATCCGAAAATGCATTTACGACAGTTGCATCGTCAAGACAGTCAGCAGAGCTGAGTTCTTTCAGATACTTGAAATAGTCATGTTCATCACGTACACAACTCCGACCGAGATCTATACTACAGTTGTTATCGGCTGTAAGGTTCAAAAGAGCGAGAAATAATTTTTCAATAGCGTGTTTGCCTCTTTTTGGATGAATAGTCTGGATGCTACGAGCCAGCAAGTAGAAGAAAATAGCTCTGGATAGCCTGATATCGTTATTTTCAAGCACGGAAATAAAGTCTGTATCCATATCAAGTTCCGCAGGATAACAATCAGGATCAACATCGGGGACAATTTCTTCTGGTTCACTATATATTATTGCCTTATTTTTAATGCTATTTGTATTTTTGTTATTTTTCTCTTCATCATCAGGATTTGCAGAAACGGCGCCGTCCACCTGTTCTTTTTGCAAATCATGATAGATTAGTTTGAATTTTATACGTATATATTTTTCATCAACAGATATGTCATTTACTCCTTTTAAATCTGACTGAAGCTTCTGCGATACTATTAAATAGTGCCAAACACCTAACAAAAAAGCCTCAAATTCAATAGTATCAATTGTTCTCAGTTCATCCTTTGTCTTGGTTGAACCGTCAGAACAGATGTAAAAAGGCTGGGTATTACTGATACTATCATCACTGTTTATCAGATACAACACTTTCTGAACCAGTGCATCGTTTCTGGCAGATTCACTATCATCGAAATACCTTCGTGCAAACTCGACTGCTTTCTTAAAGGCTTTTGAATACTCGCTCTTAACCTGTTGGTCGAATTTGATTTTGACTTGGGTATTGTTAAATCGATAAATATCCCCTTTTTTCGTAACATACTTGCCGTATTTGAATTTACTCGCAGCGTTTTTCTGCCCGCCCTGAAGATTACCTCCACAAAGCAGAAACTTAAATTTTCCAAGACTACCAGCTGCTGCATCAATTAAAACATTCAGATCATAGAACAAATGTGTCTGTGTAAGTTTTTTTGTATCCCCATTACAGTTATCACCGGGAGCCCTCTTGTTCTTAATTGCGTCACAGAGAAGCCAATAAAAAATGTTAGCGGTGAAGTTCGTATTACTACATGACAATTGCTGATTCATTCCCATTCATATCCTCCTGATACTATCGCATTACTGTCCAACGCACTGATAAGAAAATTACTCAGATAATTCAGGTTATCCAGTGACAAGGTGTCCTGATTACTCTAAAATAGAGTTAGGTGATAAAGGTCATCGAACTACGGCATGACACTCTGAAGCTGATGCATCCGATTACCATTTTTACGTCGGCGCAAGAAATTATTTAGATTATCCGGATTATTCTTGCATCATGTTACGGATTACGCTATTATGTAGTTAGATGATAAGTCATCTACTCTATTATACCACTCAGAGGTTGCAATGTCAACTGAAGGGTGATAAGTAGAAGGTGCAGAACCAGCTGCAGATGGCAACGCACTAAACATTATTTATTTTTTAGAAAGGCATGGTGTTTATACTATGAGCAAACTAATCAAAAGTAACAACTATAAGAAGGTCAATTTCGGTTCTGAAAACGCCGTTGATCTCTCAAACTTCACTGAACTTAATGCTGGATCAGGTCGTAAGGGTGATATCGGTATTACCGAGACATGCGGTTCTTACCGTGTAGTACTTTACAGTACCATTCTCTCATTACTGGAATCCGCCGAGAATGTAAAGGTCTACTTAGGCGAGCGTATGATCGCCGTCAAGCCAGTATCCCCTGATACTCCCGGAGCCTACGAGATTAAAAAGGGCGGCATCATTTATTCATCAGACCTCGCCGAGAAGATCATAGCTCTCGCTACAAGTGTCGAGTTCAAGCCTAACGCTACAACGAGATGTGGTCGCATCGAGCAGGTGCAGACCAATGAGGATGATACCTCAACAGTAATCATCTCATTCGAGTAATTCACAAGTCAAACTTGGTGGTGCTGAGATCAGCACCACCATCACCTAAACCGAATTCCTTAAGGAGGATTTTATTATGAGCAAAAACATTAACATGAGCACAATTGCAGACAGCAACAATCCTGTAATTGCCGAAAATCCAATAGATTCTGCTGATTTCATTGAGATTCCAAACGACAAGACCACTGATAATGAGCATAGCGGCAAGGGCAGAAAGCTGACCGCGAAGGAGTCCACCTTCTGCATTGATGAAGGCTCCTACAAGGGTACGATCACCGATGTCTTCTGGTATAAGACGGCTGAGGATAGAGACAGAGTCATGTTCGTATTCGAGCTGGAGGACGGCACAGAGTTTAAGAACTCCGTGGACGGAGATTGGGTGGAAAACTATCCCTTCTCCAAGCTGATCTCACAGGCAAATATCGAATATGTCGAGGATTTCAAGGGGCTGAAGGTCCAGTTCACTGTTCGCAACCACCGGATAATACCCTTCGCCGGCAACCGTAGCCTTCTTGCTGACTGCGGTTCCG
>JAFXEJ010000024.1 GCA_017513795.1 Ruminococcus sp. | reverse complement strand
TTTTCCAGATGGATCACTCTGGTCCGAGTATTAACAGCAGCTATGAGACTTTCAAGCAGTACTTCAGTGTACGTCAGTCAAAGAGAAAGTCCGGTCATATCACAGTTTCAGACCACTTCAAGGCTTGGGCAAACGAAGGCTGGGGCATCGGTAACCTTTACGAAGTAGCTCTCAATGCTGAAGGCTGGCAGAGCAGCGGTGTTGCTGATATCACAGAACTCGATGTTTACACAAAGGATCCTGGTCCTACTCCTACACCTACTCCTACACCTACACCTACTCCTCAGGAACCCGAAAAGCCTGCTGACGGAACATATTATTTCAATGATACATTCGAAAGCGGCAACGGCAACTGGGAGTCAAGAGGTGCAACATCACTCAAATCCGATTCAAGCAACTACTACTCCGGAAGCAAGTCCGTTTTAGTAACAGGCAGAGAAGATACATGGCAGGGCGTAGCAATTCCGCTCGATTCCAGCCAGTTCGTTCCCGGTTACTCATACAGCTTCAGTACTGCTATTCTTCAGAAGAGCGGCTCTACAGAAGAAGCTAAGCTTACTCTCCAGTACAATGATGCATCAGGAGAGGAACAGTATTCTACAGTTGCTTCAGCAGACGCTGCAAGCGGCAAGTGGACAAAGCTTGAAAACACATCTTACACAATTCCCGAAGGTGCTACAAATCTTCTCCTTTATGTAGAGACAGAGAGCACAACAGATTTCTATGTTGACAACGCAATCGGTGCAGTTGAAGGTACAAAGTCAACTGTAACAACAGGCGGCGGTACAGTAGCAGGCGGAACAACTACTACTGATCCTACTCCCACTCCTACACCCACACCTTCCGGCGACTCACTCGTTGGCAAGTTTGGTCACCTCTTTAAGATGGGTACATCTGTAAGCCCTAACGAGCTCAACAGCTCAGCTGGTAGGGAATTCATCCTCAAGCACTTCAATTCTATCACACCTGAAAATGAACTTAAGCCTCAGCTTATTCTTAAGCAGGGTTCAACAGATAACACAAGATGTATTGTAGACATTTCAGCGGCAGCCCAGACACTTAAGTTCTGCGAGGACAACAATATCGGCGTTCGTGGTCATACATTCGTATGGTACAGCCAGACTCCTGACTGGTTCTTCAAGGAGAACTTCTCAAGCAGCGGTGCTTATGTATCAAAGGAAATCATGAACAAGCGTCTTGAAAACTTTATTAAGGATACATTTGACGCAATCAAGACACAGTATCCTAAGCTTAACCTCTATGCATACGACGTATGTAACGAGCTCTTCCTCAACGATGGCGGCGGACTCCGTGAACCAGGAAGTGCTCCCGGATCATACTGGGCAGCAGTATACGGTGCAAACAATGATGAATTCATCATCAACGCATTCACATATGCAAGAAAGTATGCTCCTGCAGGATGTAAGCTTTACATCAACGACTATAACGAGTATATCGGCAACAAGACAAACGACATCTACAACATCGCAATGAAGCTCAAGGAACTCGGCGTTATCGACGGTATCGGTATGCAGTCTCACCTTGCAACAAGCTTTCCTTCTGCTTCAATGTATGAGACAGCTCTCAAGAAGTTCATCAGCACAGGTCTTGAGGTTTCAATCACAGAGCTTGATATCGAGACAAAGGGCAACGCAAGTGCTCGTGCAGACCTCTTCCAGGATGTATTCGAGATGGCAGTTGCAAATGCAGATAAGATTCCTTCATTCACACTCTGGGGAACACACGATCCTATCAGCTGGAGAAAGAACGAAACTCCTCTCCTCTTTACAGATAACTACCAGGCTAAGGAAGATTACAATAAGGTAATGAGCATTAATGTTCCTTCAGCTCCTTCAGTTACAACAACCACAACAACTTCTACACCTAAGGTGACAACAACTACTACAGTTAACCCTGGCGTAAGTGCAGACGTATGGGGCGATGCTAACTGTGACGGAAAGCTTACACTTTCTGACGCTGTTCTCGTAATGCAGGCTATCGGTAATCCCGATGTATACGGCGTAAATGGAACAAACAGCGCACGCATTTCTGCACAGGGTGCAGCAAACGCTGACGTAAATATGTCCGGAAACGGCATTACAAACGCAGATGCTCTTGCTATCCAGAAGTACCTCCTCAAGCTTATCGACAAGCTTCCTGAGAGCGTACAGCAGGGCAGCAGCAGCACAACAACAACTACAGCGGTTGCAAATGCAAACTACTTCACAGATTCATTTTCAAACGGAACTGACGACTGGACTGAGAGAGGCGCTGCCTCTCTCTCTCTTGATACAGCAACTTACTACTCATCAGGTTCATCCCTGAAGGTTACAGGCAGAGAAGACACATGGCAGGGCGCTGCTAAGGCTCTCGACAGCTCATATAAGGCTGGCGGCACATACAGCTTCAGCGCAGCAGTGTTACAGGCAACAGGTTCTTCACAGGCAGTTAAGATGACTCTCCAGTACAATCTTAACGGCGAAGAAAGCTACGCAACAATCGCAGAGGCTACAGCTTCTGACAAGAAGTGGACAAAGCTCGAAAACACAGAGTACACAATTCCCGAAGGCGCAACAGACCTTCTTGTATACGTTGAACTCGCAGAGTCAACAGGCGACTACTACCTTGATGATTTCCAGGCAGCAGCAAGCGGTACATCTTCAAAGGTTACAACAGGCGGCGGCAAGGTTGGTGATATTTCAGCTCCCGTTCAGACTCCTTCCACAGGTGACGGAAAAGTTGATCCCACAAAGCCTATGATCGCAATCAGCTTTGACGACGGTACAAACCCCTATGGTAAGAGAATCATTGACGCTCTTGCTAAGGAAGGATTCAGCGCAACATTCTTCTATGTAGGCAACTGGATCAAGGATGAGAGCCAGGTAAAGTACGCTTACACAAAGGGAATGGAAGTTGCAAACCACACAAATTCACATCCTTATCTTACAAAAATATCAGCATCTGAAATCAGAAACGAATATGATCAGTGTGCTGCAAAGCTCAAGAAGATTATCGGCACAGAGCCTTCAAAGCTTCTGAGACTTCCCTATCTTGCATCAAATGCAACAGTACAGTCAACACTTAACGACGTTCCGCTTATCACATGTTCAATTGACACTGAGGACTGGAACGGAGCTTCCAAGGATCAGATTGTAAACAAGGTAAAGCAGGCAATGACAAACGGCAGCGGTGATGGTGCTATCGTACTTTGCCACGAGACATATGAGTCTACAGCAGCTGCTATCGAGGAGCTCGCTCCTTATATCAAGGCACAGGGCTGGCAGATCGTATCAATTTCTGAGATGTTTGAAGCTAAGGGCAAGCAGCTCAAGGGCGGACAGATTTATCAGAGCGCAAGATAAGGCGATCATTATTAATTTAAGCTAACCAGAATTTCTTCATTTTGTAATCCCCTTAAAACAGCCGGCATTCAGCCGGCTGTTCCTCTTTTTATGCGTAATGCACATGGGAACGTGATTCGGGGGCACTGCTGGTGCCTTTGATTTCTATCGTATGCGAAAGCAGACTGCCGCCTTGTACAGAGTGAGTGCGTTTACGCACGAAAACGTGGTTCGGGGGCACCGCTGGTGCCGGTGCAGCGTCACGCTTTTTTAATGCGTAATGCATAATTCGTAATGCGTAATTGTGGTGTCGGCATTTCTAATTCGTAATGCGTAATTCGTAATTCGTAATTTGTGGTGTCGGCATTCGCCGACGGATTGAAATATTATACCAGATATTAAAAAATGTCCAGCATAAAAATTTGTTCCCACGAGCGAAATGCGAGTATCGCTCCGTACAGAGGAATGTGCGAAGCACATGGGAACGTGATTCGGGGGCACCGCTGGTGCCGGTGCAGCGTCACGCTTTTTTAATGCGTAATGCATAATTCGTAATGCGTAATTGTGGTGTCGGCATTCGCCGACGGATTGAAATGTTATACCAGATATTAAAAAATGTCCAGCATAAAAATTTGTTCCCACGAGCGAAATGCAAGTATCGCTCCGTACAGAGTGAGTGCGAAGCACGGAAACGTGAACAGGGTGCAGCGTCACGCTGCCTGCAACCGCCTGTTGACAAATTGTAAAGCGTGATTGCTTGACTTCAACCGGCAAATATCGTATAATTTAAGCGTGATCACAACACATAATTACACTAAAGGAGAAAATAATATGATTTTTGCAGACAAGTTGATTGATCTCAGAAAAAAGAATGGTATGTCACAGGAGGAGCTCGCTGAAAAAATGAATGTCAGCCGCCAGTCCGTTTCAAAATGGGAGGGCGCACAGTCCATGCCCGATCTTAATAAAATAGTAAACATCTCAAAAATTTTCGGCGTGACGACAGACTATCTTCTCAACGACGAAATTGATACACCCGAAAATCAGACCATCGAAACAGCAGATACTTCCGCCGGCGATGTGAAACCGCTCAGAAAGGTTTCCATGGAGGAAGCCTCGGAGTTCCTCAGACTCAACGAAAAAAATGCCCGCCGTACAGCTTTCGGAGTATTTCTGTGTATAATTGCGTTCATTCCGCTGTTTCTTTTAGGAGCTGCCGGTGAAGAAGGAAAGCTTCCCATGTCTGAGGATGCCGCCGCTGCAGTCGGAGTAATAATTCTTCTTGTTATCGGCGCTGTCGCAGTTGTGTTCTTTATGTTATCAGAACATGAAATGAAGCCGTTTGAGTACCTCGATGAGGAGGATATCGACACGGAATACGGCGTTTCCGGCATGGTAAAGGAAAAGAAAAAAAGCTATGATCCGGTCTGCACACGCAATAATATTCTTGGTGTAATTATATGTATACTGTCAGTTGTACCGCTTTTCGGCTCAATTCTTGTTTCAGAAAACGATTTTGTAAATACTGTGGGACTTTGTATTATGTTTTTCATCTGTTCTTTTGGCGTGAATCTTCTTGTGAAAACCGGAATTATCAGCGGCGGATTTGAAAGACTTCTGGAGGAGGGCGACTACTCCAAGGAGAGCAAAGCAGAAAAGCGTGACGACAGCAAACCTAATCTCGGAGCAGTTTACTGGCTTGTGGTGCTTGCAATTTTCCTTGCAGTTGGATTCATTGCTGAAGACTGGGGCAATACATGGATAATTCCCGCAATCGGTGCAGTTCTTTACGGTGCATTTCATGAAATCACAAAACTTTTCGACAAAAAATCCGGCAAAATGTAATGAAATTTAATTGATATATTGTGCTAATTCACCAAAAATTTCGGCAGACTATTTACAAATTGATTGTTATGTTATATAATGATTATTGTAAATCAATGAAATCGAGGTGAAAAGGCGTGATAAAATATCTGACAGGTGACTTTGAAACGGTCGATTACGATGATAAAAAGCATGTTTTGCTTCATGACAACCATGATAACGAGGCGTATCCCGTGCACTGGCACAACGATATCGAGCTTATCATGCCGCTGAAGAACTACTACATGATAAACGTGAGCGGCGTGGATTACCGTATTGAAGAAAACGAATTGCTTATTGTTCCAGCCGGCGAGCTTCACAGTATGCCAGCTGTTCCGGGGCACAGACTGATTTTTCAGTGCAGCAGCATGAATTTATCGGAAGTTCCAGCCCTTGAATCGGTAATGAGAGCACTGAATGCTCCGCTTCTGATAACACAGGAATTCAGCAAGGAGCTTCACATTCTTGCAAAAAAGATGATGATGGATATATACCAGTTGTATAATTCAAAGTCGGAGCTTGCAGTTGTGAAGATCTATCTCAAGATGCTTGATTTCTTCGTGGCACTGAGGGAATTCCAGCTTGAACGAAGCAAGATACTCATGGACTGCGATGACGAAACAATCAGCGAATACAGCGAAAAATTCAGCACGGTGTTCAAGTATATCGACAACAACTATATGTACGATATTTCACTTGACCAGCTTGCGAATGTTGCCGGCTACAGCAAGTACCATTTTTCGAGAATTTTCAAGCAGTATAACTCGATGTCCTACTTGCAGTACATCAATGCCCGCCGTGTCAAGGCAGCGGAGGTTCTTCTGCTTGACCACTCAATTCCGATAACGGAGGTTGCAATGCGTTCAGGATTCAAAAGCCTGACAACGTTCAACCGTATATTCAAGGATATGAAGCATTGTACGCCGTCTGACTTCAAGCGGCTGTGTGAACTTACATGACAAAGAGCGCTTTATGCGCTCTTTTTATTATGGATTGCGTTGTCGGCACAAAAATTATTCATTACAAATTGCAAATTATTTTGACCATTCAGAGTTCCGGAACGTATTACAAGTGAAAAGCTTTTCAAACACTCTTTGCAAAGGAAGTGACAACATGAACGATACCGGCAGGGTTTCCCGTGCGGTCGGAATTTACGGCGATATGCTGTACAGAATCAGCATAGTTCTGCTGAAAAATCATGCCGATTCCGAGGATGCCGTACAAGAAACATTTATAAAATATATGCTGAAATCTCCCGATTTTTCAAGCGAAAATCATGAAAAGGCGTGGCTTATCACTGTATGTACCAATAACTGTCGTGATATTCTGCGCAAGCGTTCACGGACAGCAGAGGACAGCGAGGAAATTCTGCGGAATATAGCCGTTGATGAGGAATCTCACGAAATCCTTGAAGCACTGTTTGCATTGCCTGATAAGTTCAGAATCGTGATGATGCTTCACTACGTCGAGGGCTACAAGGTGAACGAAATAGCAAAAATCATCGGAAAAACCTCGTCCGCTGTGAAAATGCGTCTCAGCAAGGGAAGAACGCTTCTCAGGGGATTATACGGAAAGGAGTATTTGTAATGGATAAAAACAAGCTTGAAAAGGCTGTCAAGGGGATAAAAATGCCCGAAGAAACAGCGGAAAAAATTATAGCAAAGTGCCGTGAATATGAATCCTCAGCCGCAGACGGTGAAGAATATTCCGAACAGGTCAGCGGTGTGGAAAAGGCTGAAAACAGGATAGTTTTCCGGTTGTCGGCAGCAGCTGCCGCACTTGCTGTCGCTGCCGGCGGATTAGGAATTACAGCTTATCTGTCACGCCGTCCGGAGAAAAATACGAATCATCTTGACGAGGTCGAGGTTGATTCCACAGATATACAGCACTTTACAAACAGTATAGAAATAACAGAAGAACCAACGACTATAGAAATTTCCGCTGAACCGGATAAATACAGCGAGACTGAAAAAATGTACTACAGCTTCATTGCAGAAAATCTGATTCCTAAGTATGGTCTTGCAAGCATGGAAGAATTCACTCAGTCAGAATCTGATGAAATATATATGAATTTTGTAATTCCTTCGCAGACATTAGGTGTTGTAAGTGCCGATATTTCGGACTATACCGGCGACGGCAAAGAGGATATGCTTGCTGTTATATATGACGAAAGCGAGGGAAGCTACGATTGGAGACTCCAGCTTTACTCCTGCAAAGATGAGGATGTTTATATGATGAGTGAGTATGTAGCTTATTACGACAAGATTTGCGGATTCAACGATTCATATTTCAGCCTTCAGAAGGTCAGCGGAAAATTAGTGATTCATACTGAATATACTCCGATTGACGGAGGTGTTTCTGATTATACGATTCTTGGAATATATGAAAACGATTTTTCAGAAGAAGTGAAGTTAGACACTTATAGCTATGGCGGTATTGAATTCTATATGTCAGGGGAGAAAATTGAATTTGACGCTCCGGAAGGTCTGACAGAAAAAGAATGGACAAGTGATTACATCGAGTACGGTTGTGCTGAAATTGAAAAGAAACTGAACGAACTCCAGATAAAATATATGTCTTTACATTGTTCTGAGAACAGCGGTCTTGTGATAAATTTTGAAAATCCGGAACAGCTTACGCTGTACACGGAAAACGACTACATTGTCACTCCGGATGACTGCACAAATTTTCATGAATATTTCTACAGTGAGTATAAAGAAACAACAACTACACCAGAGAAAATAAATTATCAGCTTATTGACTTTGAGGCTCTTGCACAGGAGGGAATACCGGTCAGATATACGCTTTCCGACAAGCCTATGCCTGACCTTACACCAGAGCAGTGCAGACTTCTTGACGAGTTTATTTCTGCCGCAGCCGATGCATTCGAGCTTATTCCGGCTGAGAGCAGAAGCTCATCCAGCGAGCCGGCAATGAAATTTGAAGCTGTCAGAAATGGCGATATATCGTGCTATATGTACATCTATCCTGACGACTATGTGTATATAATGAAAGAGGACGGAACTTCCGCACTGTATTGCTATAAAGGTCCGGACGGATATATGAACTCACCACTGCGCACAAGAATTGAAACTGTTTTCAGAAACGGAAATATCGCTGACAATGCGGCTTTTTATCCGCCTTTCGGAAATTTTTCCAAGATGAGCAGTGAGCCGTATAAGGTGACTGTTTTCGACTGTGAGGGAGTGATTCACGTGGGAGAGGTATCAGGTGAGGTGCTTCATCATGCGTTTTATGGCTATAACTGGACGGAATGCGAGGACGTGATGACAAAAACAGAGCCGTCAGATATAAATATAATCAGAATAGAATTTCTGACGATAGACGGATATGAGACTGTTTCTGTGGACAATTCCGGCTATGTGACGTGGTATGTCAATAGCAGCGATACGGTCAGAAATTATCAGCTTAACGATACAAGACCATTTGATATGATAATCAGCAATGTCTGAGGCACCGGCACCAGCGGTGCCCCCGAATCACGTTATTTTAATGCGTAATTCGTAATGCGTAATGCGTAATTGGCACCAGCGGTGCCCCCGAATCATGTTATTTTAATGCGTAATGCGTAATTCGTAATTCGTAATTATAGTGTCCCTTCGGGACGGATAAAAAATGTCAATAATTTTAAATGACCGATTGTAGGGGCGGATGCCTACATCCGCCCGTCAGTATCCTCGACTTCCCACATAATTCCCGATGAAACATCATGGGTGAACACATGGGGTAGCCTCTACAATTGGTCATTTTTTATATTCGGTACATTATTTCAATCCGTCGGCGAATGCCGACACCACAATTACGAATTACGCATTACGCATTACGCATTAAAAACAACATTCCGTGTGCGCAAATATGGGACGTCGAGACGCCGTCCCCTACATTCGTTTTCGTAAATTAATTTAATTTACCGGCGAATACCGGCACCATAATCAAGCATTGTAAAGTATGCATATTGCACAGATACAAGAACCAAAAGCAATGATTTTCCACAAAGTTGTAAGTCAGGTGTTGCTTTTATTTCCCGAAAGTGGTATAATTTTAAATGATATTATAATTTGAAGGGAATAAAAGTTCTATGACGAAAAAAAGCACAAAAACAGCTGCAACAGGCGGCTTTGGTTCGAAGCTCGGATTCATCCTTGCCGCAGCAGGTTCAGCGGTAGGTCTCGGAAATATCTGGCGTTTTCCATATCTTGCGGCTAAGTACGGCGGAGGAATCTTTCTGCTTATCTACCTGATTTTTGCGGTAACATTCGGATTCGCACTCATGCTTACGGAAATCGCAATCGGCAGACGTACAGGCAAAAGCGTTGTCGGAGCATTTCCGGCGGTAAACAAGAAATTCAAGCCGCTCGGCTGGCTTTCGGCACTCGTACCGGCGCTTATTCTGCCGTATTACTGCGTTATCGGCGGCTGGGTACTCAAATTCATGACGGTATTCATGACGGGCGGAGGCTCGGAAATCGCCAATAAATCGTATGGCACAACTGATGCCGGAGCCGATATTTCATTCTTTGACCACTTTATCGGACTTGTCGCACAGCCTACGATATTCTTCCTGATATATGCCGTTGCTGGAGCAGTTGTCGTATGTCTCGGCGTTGACAAGGGAATCGAGAAATTCAGCAAGCTTCTCATGCCGGTTCTTCTTGTGCTTATCATCGGAATCAGCATTTATACGCTCACTCTTGACGGCGCAGGCGAGGGACTTAAATACTACATTCTTCCCGATTTTGACGGATTTACAGCAACAAAGCTCATGAAGACCATTGCCGCCGCAGTAGGACAGCTTTTCTACTCGATGTCGCTTGCAATGGGAATTATGATTACATATGGTTCGTATATGCGCAAGGAGGATTCTATCGAAGGTTCTGTAAGACATATCGAAATTTTTGATACACTCGTTGCATTTCTCTCCGGACTTATCATCGTTCCGGCAGTATTCGTATTTTCCGGCGGAGATCCCGACGCTCTCAACAAGGGACCGGGACTTATGTTTGTAACTCTCCCCAAGGTATTTGATTCAATGCCGGCTGGACAGTTTATCGGCGCACTGTTCTTCGTGCTCGTTGCACTTGCCGCACTTACATCTTCAATTTCCCTGACAGAGACAGTTACGGCAGTTATCATGGAGAAAACAAAGCTCAGCCGTGTGAAAAGCTGCGGAATCGTAATCGTATTCACTATCGCAGTAGGAATGCTCTCCGTGCTCGGCTACAGTGCATGGTCTGATATCAAGCTGTTCGGAATGCAGTTCCTTGACTTCTTTGACTTCATCACAAATAACCTCATGATGCCTGTAGCGGCGCTGTTCACATGTATTCTTGTCGGCTACGTTGTCAAGACAAAGTACGTTGAGGAAGAAGTAATGTATGGCGAAAAGACTTTCCGTTCAAAGATGCTTTACAGATGCATGATTAAATATATCTGCCCTGTATGCATGGTAATAATTCTTGTTACGCCTTTCGTAACAGAAATTTAAGGAAAAGAGGTAATGTTTATGACATGCAAAAACTGTGGAGCTCCTATGAAGGAGGGAGCAAAATTCTGTGCCGGATGCGGTCAGACCATCAAAGAACCCTCACCGGCACCCACACCAGTACCGAAAGCCTATTCACAGCCTGTTCAGCAGAATCAGTATCAGCCGCAGCAGCAGAATCAGCAGATGTACGGCGGCGGATATGCCCAGAATCAGCAGAATTATGGCTATCAGGGACAGCAGGGCGGCTATGGCGGAGGATACATTCAGCAGGGCGGATTCGGCGGCTACAGCGCACCTCCGGTATCTCACGGCTCATCTTCCGGAATAAAGACGCTTCTGATTCTGTTCATGGCGGCGGCGATGATTCTTTCATCCCTCGGACTGCTTTTCTTCCCGTTTGCAAAGTCAGCAGACGATGATATTCATTTTACAGCGACAAATGGCGATTTGCTTTCTTCCTTCATGAACAGGCTTGAAGCAAATGACGGTGATCTCGCTGAAACTCTTGAAGAAATGTTTGATGACGAGGATGATCTGATGCTGAATATAGGCTTTATTGCGTCAGTTATACTGCTTGCTGTGTCGATGCTTTTCTACATCATCGGACTTGTATGCGGTCTTGCCGGAGGTCATTCCGGAGCAGCGGCAATAATGGGAATCGGTTCACTGATAACGGCTATCGGATATCTCCTTGTAGTTATTGAGGGTATATCCTATGCAACAGAAACTGAAGAAAGTATTCTGGAATACAGTGTCAGCCTTGCACCGATAATCATGGTTATCGTGTCTGCGGCAATGTTCATTCTTTCCTGTGTTTCGGCTGGAAAAATGCGTAATGCGTAATAACGTAAAGGGCGGATATTTCCGCCCTTTTTAATTCGTAATGCGTAATGCGTAATTCGTAATTCGTAATTGTGGTGTCGGCATTCGCCGACAAATTGAAAAATATTTACGGCGGCAATCTGTAGGGGCGTACCTATGTGTACGCCCGTGATGTTTCATCGGGAATTATATGGGACGTCGAGGATACTGACGGGCGGATGTAGGCATCCGCCCCTACAATCGGTCATTTAAAATTATTGACATTTTTTATCCGTCCCGAAGGGACACTATAATTACGAATTACGAATTACGCATTACGCATTAAAATGCCGCATATCATTTACCGAAGGGAGCTGATAGCATGACCGAAAAAATACCGGAGGAAGACAGCACTCAGGAGCTTCTTGCTGAATATCAATCACGCTGGCGTGGACGCTCTGATGACGCTCCGGCAATGCAGCTGGCTGTCTGCGCTGTAATTGCGGCGGCTGTTTTTCTGCTGAATACCGCCTTTTCCGGAACGGCAGCAGAAATTTTGCGCATGATAAAAGAATTTTCCGGCGATTCAGCCGAGCTTTTCCCGAATCCGGCTGAATTTCTTGGCGGTCTGTTTTGATTACTCTGCGTATATCCGGAGTTCGCACGGACATACATTTCACATTTCTGCTGTTCAATGCGGTTATCTTCCTCATGAGAGGAAATCAGGCTATTCTCTGCTTTTACGGCGGTTGTATCCTCCACGAACTCGGGCACATTCTTGCCGCCGCATTCGCCGGAATCAGTGTTCAGAGAGTTTCCCTCACAGGTATGGGAATTGTCATGACTGCGGAGAAAAATTCGTCCGTACCCACGAAATACAGCCTTTTTGTACTTCTGTCCGGACCGGCGGTGAATCTTATCTGTGCCGGAATTATCTTTCTTTCCGGCGGAAATTTCTCCTTTGCAGCAATAAATCTTGCACTTTGCGTGTATAATCTGCTTCCGTTTTCTTCCCTCGACGGCGGCGCTGCTCTGGAAATCCTTGTCAGCGGAAGAACTCACGAATATGCTCTGCGGCGAGGTATTGCTGTTCTGAAATTTGCGGCTGTCGGGGCGATAATTGCTTTCCTCAGACCTTAGACTTTTTTAATTCGTAATGCGTAATGCGTAATGCGTAATTGGCACCAGCGGTGCCCCCGAACCACGTTATTTTAATGCGTAATTCGTAATTCGTAATGCGTAATTATAGTGTCCCTTCGGGACGGATAAAAAATGTCAATAATTTTAAATGACCGATTGTAGGGGCGTACCTTTCTGTACGCCCGTGATGTTTCATCGGGAATTATATGGGACGTCGAGGACGCCGTCCCCTACAATTGGTTGTTTGAAATGTTCTGCATAAAATTTGTTCCCATGAGCGAATGGCGAGTTCAGCTCCGTACAGAGGAATGTGCGGAACGCACATGGGAACGTGGTTCGGGGGCACCGCTGGTGCCATTGATTACAAGATAGTTAAAATTGGTGAAAATTTGATATTAATATTGACAATGGTAGAAAAATGTGATATTATGGATTTACATTCTGATAGCGCAGATGTGGAAGTAAAGGGGTTTTTCCGGTCTGCACTGGATGTTACATAATTTTAATTTTTTTATTGGAGGTTTAGTATGGCATTTTGTAAAACTTGCGGCGCTGAAGTTCCTGAGGGAACAACACTCTGCGCTAACTGTGCAGCTTCTAACGCTGCTTCATCAGTATCCGGAGGATTCACACCGATAGACGGATTAGATTCCTCAGACACAACAGCTGATAACAAGGGTTCCAAGAAGAACATAATCATTGCGGTTGCAGCAATTGCAGTTCTTTTAATCGTTGGCGTATTCCTTTTCAACCTTCTCTTTGCCGGTTATAAAAAGCCAATCAAGAACGTTGCAAAGGGTATCAACAAGATTGACGCTGACAAAATCGCACACGCTATCATCCCTAAGGATCAGTTCGATGACTTCAAGGAAATAATTGAGGACGAAAACGATAAGGATTACAAGGATTTCATTAAGGATTCAGAAGAAGAAATCGAGGAAATAATCAAGGATAACAAGATCAAGTACAAGGTAAAGGTTGACTTCAAGAATAAGAAGAAGGTTTCCGGCAAGACTAAGGACGCTATCGAAGAAACAGCTTCTGCTTTCTTTGAGGATATGGGACTTGACGAGGTTGAGGTTAAGAAGGCTTACAGAGTTAAGGTTGAACTCGACGCAAGCGTTAAGTACAAGAAGGAAAAGATGTCCGTTAGCTCAACAGCCTACATCTACGTTGTTAAGTACAAGGGCAGCAGCGGCTGGTATCTCGCACCTTACGCTGATGAGGATTCTCTCGGCGACTGGAGTACACTTGCAACTGAACTCGCTACTCCTATGATGATGGGCAGCATGGGCGGTTTCGACTACGACGACATGGAAGATTTCGACTACGGCGACATGGAAGATTTCGACTACGGCGATTTTGATTTCTAATAATAAAACGATTTAAGGGAGCAGATTTTCTGCTCCCTTTTGCGTGTCGATAAACATAATTTTTTGCGGGCGAACACAGTTCGCCCCTACTATTTTAATTCGTAATTCGTAATTGGCACCAGCGGTGCCCCCGAACCACGTTCCCATGTGCGTTCCGCACATTCCTCTGTACGGAGCTGAACTCGCCATTCGCTCGTGGGAACAAATTTTATGCAGAACATTTCAAACAACCAATTGTAGGGGACGGCTATTTTGTGCGTATAACTGTAGGGGCGAACTGTGTTCGCCCGCAAAACGTGAACATCCGATGAAACATCATGGGTGAACACATGGGGTAGCCCCTACGGCACACTAGGGAACAAATTTTTATGCTGGACATTTTTTAATATCTGGTATAACATTTCAATCCGTCGGCGAATGCCGACACCACAATTACGAATTACGAATTACGAATTACGCATTAAAATAACGTGGAACGGGGGCACCGCTGGTGCCAATTACGCATTAAAAAAGAGCACGATAAACGTGCTCTTTCGGATATCATATTAAAATCAGCCGATCTCAACGATCTCGCCGCAAAGCTCACGGCCAGCACCGATAGCATTTGACTCGTCTGTATCAATGTGCATTGCACGAGCATAGTTAGTGGAAACACGGCATACAACGTCACCGAGAACTGCGCTTCTCTCAGGTGTGCAAACCTTTACCCATACAATCTGCTTGTCTGTAACGCCAAGTTCTTCAGCGTCAGCGGGTGTGAGGTGGATGTGTCTCTTAGCAACGATAACGCCCTCTGAGATTTCAACTTCGCCGCAGGGACCAACAAGCTTGCATGCGCCTGAACCAGCGATATCAGCAGACTCTCTGATAGGAGCTGCAATTCCGATAGAACGTGCGTCTGTAGCGGAAAGCTCAACCTGTGTCTCAGGACGAACAGGTCCGAGGATAGATACACCAGCGAGCTCCTTCTTAGGACCTACAACTGTAACTCTCTCCTCACAAGCGAACTGTCCCGGCTGGGAAAGATCCTTCTTCTTTGTAAGCTCATAGCCCTTGCCGAAAAGAATCTCAAGGTGCTCCTGAGTTACATGAACGTGACGTGCGGATGTTTCAACGATAAAATTTTTAGCCATGATAATAAGCCTCCATATATTTTTTGGGGATTTCCCCATTAATTGACCTATTCTATTGTACACCATTTTCCATAAAACGTCAAGGGGTGACGGGATTTTTATTTTAATTAAAAATTGTTGTTTCCCTTCGGAACAGATAAAAAAATTTCTAACAACATTCCGTAGGGGGCGATTTTAATGCGTAATTCGTAATTCGTAATTCGTAATTGGCACCAGCGGTGCCCCCGAACCACGTTCCCATGTGCGTTCCGCACATTCCTCTGTACGGAGCTGAACTCGCCATTCGCTCGTGGGAACAAATTTTTATGCTGGACATTTTTTAATATTTGGTATAACATTTCAATCCGTCGGCGAATGCCGACACCACAATTACGAATTACGAATTACGAATTACGAATTAAAAGGTGCAAGTTGTCCAAAAAAAAGACAAAAGTGGGAATCTTCGGGCTTTATTTGTAGAAAATCCCCGATAAATCGGATTTTCCTTGAAAAATAGGAATTAATGTGCTATAATTCGAAATGGACTTTTTATAATATATTTATGTGGAGGTTTATTATGACAGCACAGATCTTTGCCGTTATAATCTTCGTGGCGATGTTCATTATGATCGTCCTCGACAAGATAGAACGGCATTATGTAACTCTCGGAAGCGGAATCCTTACGCTTACCGTAGTATTCGGAATCTGCAAGCACAGCTGGACTTCGATCTGGAACACACTTGCAGTCAAGGACTTCGCAAAGGCTGAGTTCTGGTACGCAACATCCGAAAGCGAAAGCAAGGGAATCAACTGGGCAACGATCATTTTCATCGCCGGAATGATGGTAATGGTCGAGGGAATGGCAAAAGCCGGCTTCTTCCGCTGGCTGTGCATGAAAATTGCATTCCTTGTAAAATGCCGTACTATCCCTGTTTTCATTACATTCATGCTCATGTCTGCGGTGCTTTCAATGTTCATCGACAGTATTACAGTAATCATGTTCCTTGCGGCTGTTACTATTGAGCTTGCAAATCTGCTTAAATTCAATCCTGTGCCGATGATTCTTGCGGAAATTTTCTGTGCAAATCTCGGCGGAAGCGCAACAATGTGCGGAGATCCCCCAAACATCATCGTTGGAACTTCACTCGGATACTCCTTCTTTGACTTCCTCTCAAATACAGGTCTTGTGGCTGGAATTTCACTTGTATTTTCAGTGGTGTTCTTCTACTTTGCGTTCAGAAAGGAACTTGCATCTGACGGCGGAGAAAAGGTCGATATCAGCAAGCTTCCTAAGCCATCAGAGGCTATCACCAACAAGAAAGATTTCATCATCAGCAGTCTTATTTTTGCACTTGCTGTAATTCTTCTCATCACTCACGCAGTAACTCACCTCACTGTTGCAACAATAGGTCTTGGAATAGCGGTAATAACTATACTCACATCCGGAAAAAATACTCCTGAGATAATGAAAAAGGTCGATTACAAGACGCTTGTGTTCTTCATCGGACTTTTCATCGTGGTAAGCGGTCTTGAAGAAACAGGCATCCTTGAGCTTATCGCTGAGTTCATCGAAAAGATAAGCGCAGGCAATGCAATGGCTATGATTGCTATTATCCTCTGGGTATCTGCTATTGCAAGCGCATTTGTAGATAATATCCCGTTTGCCGCAACTATGGTTCCTGTTATACAGAGCCTTTCAGCTTCAACAGGAGTAAGCCTCCACACACTCGCATGGACGCTCTCTATCGGTACTGATATCGGCGGAAGCGCAACTCCTATCGGAGCTTCTGCAAACGTTGTCGGAACAGCCGTTGCCGCTAAAAACGGTCATCCTATCAGCTGGGGCAGATACTGCAAAAAGCTTGCGCCGGCTACGATAATGGTTCTTGCAATTTCAACCGTATATCTCTTTGTACGCTATCTTTGATTTTTAAAAGGAGGAAATTATGGGACAGATAATTATTTCAGTCGGACGTGAATTCGGCAGCGGCGGACGTGTTATCGCTGAGGCTCTTGCCAAAAGATTTGATTTACCGATCTATGACCGCCACCTCATCCTTGAAATCGCTGAAAAAACAGGTCTTGCACCTGAGCTTATCGAGAAGTACAACGAAAATCCCAAACACCGTCTTATCTCACGCAATGTAAGAGGATACAGCAACTCTATCGAGGACAATATTGCTGAAATGCAGTTCAAGTTCATTGAGGACAAGGCTGCAAGCGGAGAATCCTTTGTTGTTGTGGGACGCTGCTCTGAGTCGAAGCTCAGAAAATACGATTGTCTCGTTTCGCTGTTTGTTCTCGGCGATATGAGCGAGAAAATCAAGCGTGTAATGGAAGTTTACGACTTGTCTGAGGAAAAGGCTGAGGAGCTTATCAGCAAAAAGGACAAAAAGAGAAAGCGTTATCACAACTATCACTGTACTGCTCACTGGGGCGATTCAAGACTGTATGACCTCTGTATCAACAGCAGCCGTCTTGGTATCGACCGTACTGTGGATATTCTTGAAGAATACATCAGAGCAAGAGCTAAATAAATCTGAGGGGCGAACCAATGTGTTCGCCCTTGATGTTTTATCGGATATTTCACGTTTTGCGGACGACCATTGGTCGTCCTACAAAATATCACCCGAAATTGTTCACAAATTTACTGAAATCAATATCATTACATGAGCTGTTTTGAGTTCCCGTAATTTTTCCGTCTCTGCCGATCCATTGCCGCAGAGCAAGTCCGTAATCGTTGTAGGTGTTTCCTTTAAGCTGAACCCAGTCGTCTATGCGCTGTATATAGTCGTTTGCAGTATTTTCTCCGAACTCCTGACAAAGCTTGTCGTATTGCTCCTGTGTGAGCTTTACGTTTCCGTAATTCCCGAAAGAAAGAATCGCTTTTATCTTGTCTTGTTGTTGTTTTTCTTCTGCTGTCCGCTTGCCGGACAGCTTTTTCTTTGCGTGAGCAACAGTATCAGTTACAATATCATTCACAATATCATTTACAGTATCAGTATCAGTTTTATTTTCATTTTCAGTAACAGTATCATTATCAGCCGGATTTGCCGAATTTTTTTTGGCAAAATCAGCATTTGCCGGATTTGCTGACTTTAATTTTTTTGCTCTATTTGTTGCAATTGCACCTTTTTTTCCGTTTTCAGAACGCTTCTTGCAGACATCGTCATACTTGTCGCTGTCACGTTTTATCTGTGCCGAAATAAAGCTGAAAGCCATCGTTGTCATACCGTCGTCAAATGCCGGTATATCGCCGGATTCTGCAAATGCGAACAATGCCTTGAAAAGTCGTCCAGCCTGTTGATCGGACAGCATATTTATCTGACTTCTGTTATCTGTATAAAGTATAAAGCTTTTTTTCTCTGACATAAAAAATCACCTCTTATAAGAGATGTGAAAAAGCTATTCATTAAACGATTTTTAGTTGAACAGGCACTTGCGGTGCCGCAGCGTGACGCTGCACCCTGTTCACGTTCCCATGTGCTTCGCACATTCCTCCGTACGGAGCGATACTCGCATTTCGCTCGTGGGAACAAATTTTATACCAATCATATTTTAACTGCGTGACGCTGCACCCTGTTCACGTTTTCGTGCAATGAAGGGCGGATGTAGGCATCCGCCCCTACA
>JAFXEJ010000023.1 GCA_017513795.1 Ruminococcus sp. | reverse complement strand
TTGTTGTTGTCGTTGTTGTCGTTGTTTTTGATGTGGTTGTAGTTTTTGGCGGCGGCAGTATAATCTGAGAAGTCGTCGTAATTGGTGCTGCACTGCCAGAAACGATAACTCTGCCGTCTTTGAAAATAGGGTAGTATGCTTGTCCGTTAGGCTCGTATGCGATAGTGTCATTTACATTCCATTTTACTGCATATTCACCGTCTGCACATCCACCTGGAACGTGGAGGAATAATGAGAACAGAACCTGTCTGTGCGCACCGCCGCTGGCATTGCTGGAGCCATTGACATCAAATGAAATTGTATTTCCGCTGATGCTTGATGATATTGTAGCGTTGTATGCCGGACATGTCTGGGATATTCCCTTGATCTGTATCGGAGAGTCAACGGTAATTTTAACGTCGTTGATCTGACTGAGGGGAATAGGATTGCGGACGACAATGTCAATCTGAATATCAGAATTGGATGGGACTGTCTGGGTGACAACGGACCATGTGACACGGGATGAAGTTGATACTGTGTTTTCCGGAGCAATATTTTCAGGAATATCAAAGCTGTGTGCTCCGGCTGTTCCTGGGAAAATGCACATAATAGCGCAGAGTATTCCGGTAAGGAATGCGGTTATTTTGTTTAATCTGGATTTCATATCAGAACCTCCTATTTAAAATAGTATATATTTTTTCTGGTGTGATATTATTGCCTTGGTATTTTGGCTGACTTCAGCTGTTTTATTCAGCTGACAGTGAACTGATAAGTTTAAGAAGAAATTTCTGAATCATCAGAGCGTCCATAGATGTGATACCAGAGCCTCTTTCGTAAACATCAGCCGCTTCAGACTGGGATGATGGAATTTTGTATTTATCTGGATTTCCGAGGCTCTGTAATATGAATACGGCATCTGACAGAAGAACCGATCCGTCACCGTTGGCATCACCGTTAATTGGTTTTGGTATCGGTAAAGTAGTTGTTGTTATTGGTTTGCTTGAAACAATTACTCTCCCGTCTCTGAAAAGAGGAAGGTATGCCTGTCCGTTAGGCTCGTATGCGATAGTGTCATTTACATTCCATTTTACTGCATATTCACCGTCTGCACATCCGGTTGGAACGTGTAGAAATAACGAGAACAAAACTTCCTTTTCCTCACCGCCGCTGGCACTGCCTGAGCCATTGATATCGAATGAAACTGTGTTTCCGTTGATACTTGAAGATATTGCGGCGTTGTATGCCGGACAGGTCGGGGATATTCCTTTGATCTGTATCGGGGAGTCTACAGAAATCCCTATGTCTTCTATTCGTTTTAATTGTATGGGATTACGGACGATAATATCGATTTGAACATCTGAGCCGGGAGCGACAGTTTGTGTGACAACTGACCATTTAACCCGGTCACTGACGAATAAATTCTGCTTTGGAGAGATATTGTCTGATATATCAAAGCAGAGTGCTCCGGCAGTTGTGGTAATAGTGCATATTATCGGACATAGTATTCCGGTAAGGAATGCGGTTATTTTGTTAAGTCTGGTTTTCATAAGCAAAACTTCCGTTATATATTTTTCCGCAGATACCATGCGAATTTTTATCTTTTTCTGAATGCAAAAAGAAGGATTACAGGATAAATTTCAAGTCTGCCGAGAAGCATATCAACGCTGAGAATGATTTTTGAGAAAGCGGACATATCAGCGAAACTTCCGGCAGAACCAAAGTGCCCGACGCCATATCCGATGTTGTTCATTGTAGTTATAACTGCCGAAGCTGATTCTTCGATTGAAAATTTATCAAGCGATACCAGCAGAACAGAGATAAACATCAGGAGTGCAAAGATAATACAGTATGATGTAGCACCTCTTACAACATCTTTTTCGATTGGTTTTCCGTCCATTTTTACTGTAGTAACAGCACGGGGATTGATGATGTATTTGAGTTCCTTGATACCGGACTTTACTACGATCATAATACGGGAAACCTTCATTCCGCCGCCCGTAGAGCCGGCACAGGCACCAATGAACATGAGCATCAGCATAAGCGTCTGAGAGAAAACGGGCCACAGATTCGTATCCGTAGTAGCAAATCCTGTTGAAGTTATCGTTGAAGCCGTCATGAAGAAAGAGTATCTCAGTGCTTCAAGGAATCCGCCGTAAACTTCCATAGTGTTTACAGTTATAAGGAGCGTTGCTCCGGCAACTATACAGAGATATGTGCGAAGCTCCTCATTTTTGAATACCGTAGAAAAACGGCGTATGAGCAGGAAATAGTAAAGGTTGAAGTTTACTCCGAAAAGAAGTATGAATGTGGCAATGACCATTTCTACATAAACGCTGTTATAATGAGCGATACTGTCGCCGTATATTGAGAATCCGCCTGTTCCGGCTGATGAAAATGCATGGATAAGAGCGTCATAGAAGGAGAGTCCGCCGAAAAGGAGCAGAACAACTTCAAGTACTGTCAGACCGATGTAGATAGCGTAGAGAATTCTTGCAGAGCTTCCTGACTTGGAAACAAGACGTCCGACCTTAGGACCGGCGCATTCTGCACGCATCATGTGCATAGTTCTGGAGTCGTTGCTCGACATTATGGCGATAACGAACATAAGAATTCCCATACCGCCCAGCCAGTGAGTGAATGATCTCCAGAACAGAGAAGATTTAGAAAGAGCTTCAACATTGCTCAGTATAGAGGAGCCGGTTGTCGTGAAGCCTGAAACAGTCTCGAACAGAGCGTCAATATAATTTGGGATATCACCAGAGATGACAAACGGCAGAGCTCCTATTGCTGAGGCGGTTATCCATGAAGCGGCAACACTGACAAAGCCTTCCATAGAATAGACAGAGTTGTCTTTTGGTTTTTTTATTGTTACGGCAAAGCCTGGTATAAGCAGCATAAGTATTGGAATTCCGAAGGAAAGAACAGCGTGCTGTTCACCGTAAAGCAATCCCACAAAAAGAGGCAGAAACATGGAAAGACCAACAACTTTTGAAATCTGTCCCATGATGTATACTATCATTCGATAATTCATAATATTTCAGGGCTCCTTTAATCAAAAATATTGCTCAGGTCGTGGAAGCCCTTGCTTGTGGAAATTACAACTACACTGTCGTTGACTTTAAGGCAGTCATCGCCTCTGGGTATGATGTGTTCATTTCCTCTTATAATGCTTGCGATAAGGATTCCGCTGCGGAGTTTCAGATTTTTCAGAGGAACATCAACATAATCCTTTTTGTCTCTGACAACGAATTCAATAGCTTCAAGGCGGTCGTTGACAAGGCGGTAGAGCGTTGTTACGCTGTTTCCGAGGGAGTTCTGCTTTCCTCTGACATACTGAAGGATCTGATCTACTGTGATAGATTTCGGAGAAACAACACTGTCGAGATTAAGCGTGTCAGAAAGCTCGATAAGGGACATTCTGTTAACTTTTGTGACAACCTTCTGAACGCCGTTTTTCTTGGCAAGAAGGGAGAGTAAGATGTTTTCCTCGTCTATACCGGTAAGAGTTACAACAGCGTCGGCGTCGTAGACACGTTCCTCACGAAGAATATCGTGATCTGTACCATCAGCGCATGATATATTTACCTTGTCGAGAGTTTCACTGAGTTCAAGACAGCGTTTTTCGTTTATCTCAATGATCTTGACTTTCACTCCCATTTCAGCTATCTGCTTTGCAAGGTGATACGCAACGTGACCGCCGCCGATAAGTACGGCAGATTTTACACGTTTTTCCCTGTATGCGGCACTGATGCTTCTGAAGAATTTCACCATTGCGCTGTGTGAAGCGGTTATGTGGATCTTATCATCTGCCCTGAGAACGAAATCGCCGTTGGGGATAATAAGCTCGTCACCACGCTGTACGGCGCAGATGAGTACATCAAGCTTCAGACGTTTTGAAAGCTGATTAAGAGCGATTCTGTCGAGTATGCTTCCGGAAGTGATTCTTATTTCAGCGAGATCAACCTGACCTTTTGCAAAGGATTCAATGGTGATAGCCTCGGGATAGCGCAGAACCTTGGCAATTTCGTTAGCTGCATTGTAATCGGGATTTACCATCATGCTTATACCGAGTTCTTCACGCATGAAAACGATCTGCTTGCCGAATTCAGGACTGCGCACTCTTGAAATGCAGTGACGTGCACCCATTTTTCTTGCGATGAGACAGGATAGGATGTTTACTTCGTCGGAATCTGTAACGGCAATGAAAATGTTTGTCTTTTCAACGTTAGCTTCTTCGAGAATATCAGTGTGAAGTGCATTTCCGGCGATACCCATTACATCGTAGTCGTTGGTTACTGTATTGATTCTTTCTTCGCTAAGGTCTACCATTGTGATGTTGTGTTCGCTGCAAAGATCTTCAGCAAGAGCGCTTCCGACTTTTCCGCAGCCTACTATGATAATATCCATATACCCTCCGTTTAAAACAAATATATAATTTACAATACAGAAACATCTTCCGTATTGTGGAATATTTATAATTTCTCATGTTAATTATACTCTGATTGATAGCATTTGTCAATAGATATGCGAAAATAAAGGCAGTTTCCGGAATAATAAAAATCCGGAGAATTTACATTTTTTCTCCGGATTTTACAGTATGTTATTCTTTTTCCCAATCAACGTCAAGTTCGTTCATTTTCTCGATAAGTTCGTCCGTATCGTCACAGGTGGTATAGAATCTTTCATCCTCCTCGTAACCTGTGTATGTATATTCCACATACTTGTCATTAATAATCACGACATCGGTAATGGTTCCGTGTTCAAGACAGCCCATAAAGGATTCATAGGTTGTGCTTGGATATTCCGGATTGTAGCGTTTTTTTTCGAGATAGAAGTAAGCAATAATTGTGGCAGCCATATATATAACAACTAAACTGTGTAAAATAAGACCTATGATATGCCTGATAAGAGTTTTCTTTTCCGTTTTTTTCTGTTTTTCCTCAGGGACAATATTTCTGATGAAATCCAGTTTTTCTTCAGCACACTGACTTTTATCAATAGTAACAGAACGGTTGAGCGGAAAAATAACTGAAAGACGTTTTTTGTCCTCAGCGAAATATTCCGCAGTATCATACTTATAGACTGCTTCTATTGTCGGAGTCTTGACTTTTACGCTGTCACTGTAAAAAGTGTATGTAATGCAGTCTTCCTTTGCAGCGTGAATTTTCTTATAGTTTTTTCTTACTGTAATGAAAGAAAGAATCGTTATCATGATAATAATAATAGCAAAAGGAATTCCTATTTTAAAGTATTCTTTATCAAGACATATCAATATGAGCCATTCAATTGCTATTATGAATAAAATTATACGCATGGGCAGAACGAATTTCCTTGAAGTCTTTCCGTACAGCGTTTTTAAGTAGCAGTATTTCGGGAGACACATATTGATTTCATGTATTACTTCCTTTTCGGTATCGTTGTTCATGGTAATTCCCTCCTCTATGATTGCGTTTATTATAACATAGATCGTGAATTATAGCAATAGAGAAATAAAAAAATCCCCGTCGGCAAAAACCGACAGGGATTACCTATATCATAATTACTTGATAACTCTTACTCTGATAACGCCGTCAATAGCATTGATCTTTTCTTCAACAGAAGCAGGAACATCACCAACAACATCGAGCATTGTGTAAGCATATTCCTTCTTGCTTGCATTAACCATGTTTTCGATGTTGATTCCCTCGTTGCCTACAGCTGATGTGATAGAAGCAATAGTTGTAGGAACGTTCTTGTGGATAACGCAAACCTTTGTGCCAACTGCATTCATAGAAGCGTTGGGAAGATTTACGCTGTTCTTGATGTTACCATTTTCGATGTAGTCGATGATTTCTTCAGCAGCCATAATAGCGCAGTTGTCCTCGCTCTCAGGAGTAGAAGCTCCGAGGTGGGGGAGAACGATGATATCATCAACGCCGAGAACGATATCGTCAGCGAAGTCAGTAACGTACTTAGCAACCTTTCCAGCAGCGATAGCATCAACAACAGCCTGGCTGTTGATAAGCTCACCTCTTGCGAGGTTGATAAGACGAACGCCGTCCTTCATCATTGCGATCTGCTCAGCATCGATAGTGTTCTTTGTCTGAGGAGTATAAGGCATGTGAATTGTGATGTAGTCGCTTTCCTTGTAGATGTCGTTGAGTTCAGCAACAACTGTTACCTTAGGATTAAGGTGAAGTGCAGCACCTACAGAGAGGTAAGGATCGTAGCCGATAACCTTCATGCCGAGAGCTACAGCAGCGTTTGCGATCTGACCGCCGATAGCACCGAGACCGATGATACCGAGAGTCTTGCCCTTGATCTCAGGACCAGCGAACTTAGCCTTGCCGCCCTCAACAGTCTTGGGAGCGTCAGGAGTTCCCTTGAGGGAAGCAGCCCATGCAGCAGCCTCTGTGATCTTTCTGGAAGCGAGGAGGAGAGCGCAGATAGCAAGCTCCTTAACAGCGTTAGCGTTAGCGCCGGGAGTATTGAATACGCAGATACCTTCCTCAGCGCAGCGCTCAACAGGGATGTTGTTTACGCCAGCGCCAGCACGAGCGATACAGAGAAGATTGCTGCCGAATGTCATGTCGTGCATCTTAGCAGAACGAACCATAATAGCGTCCGGATTCTCAGGAGCGTCAGCGATAGCATACTTGCTCTTGTCAAAAATATCTGTTCCGATTGCGGAAATCTTGTTAAGTGTCTGAATATTGTACATTTTCAATTACCTCACAATATATAATTAAGCGTTTGCTTCCTCAAACTTCTTCATGAAAGCAACGAGTGCTTCAACGCCCTCGATAGGCATAGCGTTGTAGATAGAAGCTCTCATACCGCCAACAGATCTGTGGCCCTTGAGGTTTTCGAAACCAGCTTCCTTAGCTTCCTTAACGAACTTAGCATCGAGTTCATCGTTGCCTGTGATGAAAGGAACGTTCATGAGAGATCTGTCCTTCTTTTCAACAGTAGCCTTGAACATCTTGCTGTTGTCGAGGAAATCGTAAAGGATAGCAGCCTTCTTTTCGTTGTGAGCCTTCATAGCCTCAAGACCGCCCATCTTCTTGAGCCACTTGAATACCTTGCCGCAGATGTAGATACCGTAGCAGGGAGGTGTGTTGTAAAGAGAATCGTTGTCAGCCTGAGTCTTCCACTTAAGCATTGTGGGAGTACCAGCAAGAACGTCGTCAGTGATAAGATCTTCACGAACGATAGCGATAACAACGCCGGCAGGACCGATGTTCTTCTGAACGCCGCCGTAGATTACAGCGTACTTGGAAACGTCAACAGGCTCAGAAAGGAAGCATGAGGAAACGTCAGAAACGAGATCCTTGCCCTTTGTGTTGGGGAGCTCCCAGAACTTTGTGCCGTAGATAGTGTTGTTCTCGCAGATGTAAACGTAATCTGCATCCTCAGGGATATCGAGGTCAGAACAATCAGGAATATATGAGAAGGTCTTGTCAGCAGATGAAGCAACTGCAACAGCCTCGCCGTACATCTGAGCTTCCTGGTAAGCCTTCTTAGCCCACTGACCAGTGATGATGTAAGCAGCCTTCTTGTTCTTCATAAGATTCATAGGAACTGCTGCGAACTGCTGTGAAGCGCCGCCCTGAAGGAAAAGAACCTTGTAGTTGTCAGGGATATTCATAAGGTCACGGAGATCCTGCTCTGCTTCCTTGATGATGTTGTCGTATACCTTTGAACGGTGGGACATTTCCATTACGGACATACCGCATCCCTTGTAATCCATCATTTCGTCTGCTGCTTCCTGAAGGACTTCTTCGGGGAGAACGGCAGGACCTGCGCTGAAATTGTAAACTCTGCTCATTATAAAAACCTCCACTTTATATAATATGAATTTTATAGTATGTGCTATATACGAATAATTATACTCCTTTAGGTGGAATAAGTCAATAAGAGGTATTGAGATTCGTTAATATTAAACAAAATGTTGATATTTATTTATCAAACTTTTGGAATGAAGTAAATGTGCCGAAAATAAGGGAAAGCCATGCACCCGGAGATGCACGGCTTTTCAGCGTAAAAATACTGTTAATCAGTGAGCTTCAGAAGCTTTCTCTGTATTTCAAGAGCGTCTGCGTTAGTTATGCCGTCGCCGTTTCCAACAATATCAGCCTTGGCTTTACCCGGATTTGTAAGACGATATTTATCAGGATTACCGACAGCCTGAAGAATTATAACAGCGTCAGAGAGTGAAAGTGTTTCGTCATCGTTAGCGTCACCGGCTAATTTTCTGATAAGTTCGATTTCGGGTTCTCTGTAGGCGTGATATACATCACAGGAATCCATTCTCGACCTGAGAGCTATACCTTCGTCAGCGAGTTCGCACAGAATATTAAAAAGTTCGTCGCCCGACAACGGTTCATCAGGAATAAACTCGGCATACGTTCCTTCGCCTTCGTCAATAATGCCATGATTTTCGTCAAGACTGCGGATATTGAAGCTTATACCGTGTTTATCGTAGATAGCTTTGGCTTTTTCAATGTTTTCATACTTTACAATGTTATTTTCATCTATGTAATAGTAGTTGAGCCAATAGGAATGACTGTATCTGAAGCTTACCAGATGCTCATTTGCGCACTTGAGGATATTATCTATATCTTCCTGATCCAATCTGTTATCACTGTCGGAGATTTTATAGCACGCTCCGTTACTTATGCCAGCCTTGTCCTGAGATGTACGGCTTAATCTGAGGTTAGGAGCGATTTCAGCAAGCTTGTCGGCATCAACGGGAGAGTCGTTATTGTCGGATGTCAGTCTGCAGAATAATTCTTCTGCTTTAAGCATCTCAACATCATAATGATTCTTGCCGTTTACTTTGTCCAGATAAATTCTGTACTCGTACAGACTGGAATCAAGCGGCTTTTTAAGACCTCCATCTATTCTCGGATCTCCTGTTACATGGAGATAAAATGATTCTATTTTTTCAGCAGGAACTACAATAAAATCACGGGATTGCAAATCTTTTTCATCTTTGTAGAAATCGTTTTCTACTGGAAAATCATATTCGTATTCGTAATTGGAGTGATAAAGGTCATAGCCGTTGAAAATGCTGTCTTCTTTTTCATACTGACCGACTCTGTATGTTTCCTTGACTTCATGCATTGTATAGCCGTATTTTTCGATTTCATCCTCGGTTATCTCGAAATATTCATAAGTGTCCTTATAATAAAGGGCTGATGCGGATGCGGCAGTCATTGTGGATAAAACTGAAAGCGATGCGAGTAATGCCATTAATTTTTTCATAGTGATTCCTCCTTTAAATTTTAAATTCCGGAATAATCGTTATCGCACTGATTATCCCTTCTATAACTTAGTCTTTTTAAAATGGAAAAACTCTCACCTTTTTTGAAAAAAATTTTTTAAGGTCATTTTATGAAAAAAGTAAATAGTATCAGGTGATTTTTCTTTATAATACTATTATAATGGATGTGTGGTGAATAGTCAACAGATGCACAGTTTGTTCTGTATAATTAACAATAAATCCTGCGTATTGCACAATATATCGGCTTTTTGGTTTGTATTCGGTAAAAATAATTTATTATATCGAAAGTACTTGACAATTGCAATGAAAAGTGATACAATGAGTACATCACTTTAAAGCAGTACAGTTTAAAGCGGTACAGTGAAAGTACCGAAAAATTATCAGTTAGGAGAATTATCATGAAAGAAGTTTCAAAATTACTCGATTTCAGACCTGATATCAAGGTCGTGGACGCAACCCTTCGTGACGGAGGTCTTGTAAACGATTTCAGATTTACCGATTCCTTTGTAAAGGATCTCTATAACGCAAATCTCCGCTCCGGCGTTGACTATATGGAATTCGGCTACAGAGCCGACAAGGAAATGTTCAATGTAGATGATTTTGGCCCCTGCAAGTTCTGCGACGATGAGTACCTCTACTCAATCGTAGGCGAGAACAATACTGACCTTAAAATCGCTATCATGGCTGACGTTGGAAGATGCCGCTACAAGACTGATATCCACGACAGAAGCGAAAGCCCTGTTGATCTTATCCGTGTTGCAACATATCTCCACCAGATTCCTACAGCTGTTGATATGATTGAGGACGCAAAGAAAAAGGGTTACGAGGTAAGCTGCAATATCATGGCGATCTCAACAGCCCGTGAGTCTGACATCAAGGCTGCTCTTGATATTCTCGGAAAGTCACCTGTAGACGTTTTCTATATCGTTGACAGCTTCGGTTCGCTCTACCCTGAGCAGATAGCAAGAATGGCTGATCTTTACGGCGAATTTGCCGCTAAATATGACAAAAAACTTGGTATTCACGCTCATGATAACCAGTGCCTTGCATTTGCAAATACTATTGAAGCAGTCGGTGACGGCGTAGACTGGCTTGACGCAACATATTCCGCAATGGGACGAGGTGCCGGAAACTGTGCTATGGAGCTTCTTCTCGGCTTCCTCAAGAATCCTAAGTATAATGTATACCCAGTACTTCAGTTCATTGAAAAGCATATCAATGGTCTTAAAGAAAGCGGTGCTGTATGGGGATACGATCTCCAGTACCTCATGACAGGACTTCTCAATCAGCATCCCAGAATGGCTATCCAGTTCACAAAGGACGGCAGAGGGGATTACTCTGAGTTCTACAAGGAAGTTATTTCTCAGGAATAAAACATCAAAGGACGGTTCTGTGCCGTCCTTTCTTCTTTCTGAATTATGATAGAAACATGAAATATACAAAAAAGACTTGATTTTCTGTGCGGATTGGTGCTATAATAAAATAATCAATAAATCAATTGCAGTTAAGGAGAATGATTATGAACTTTATCGGCGAAAAATGTCCGGTATGCAATAACAGATTTACCGCTGAAGATGATATTGTAGTCTGCCCTGAATGCGGTGCTCCACATCACAGGGAGTGCTACAGAATTGAAAATAAATGCGCTAATGAGGAATATCATGGTACAGGATACAAATGGGAACGTTCAGCTTCCGCAGCGGAGAAAAACAATTCCGCTGAAGCGACTGTCAATTGTCCTGTATGCGGTTTTCTGAATAAGGAAACAGATGAAAACTGCGCAAGATGCGGCAGCAGGCTCCATGCAGAAGCTAAACCGCAGCCGGAACAGAGAACAACTCAGAATGGCTCTTATCATGGACAGGGAGCATATCAGGATATTTTCAGAGGTGCAGAAACAGCAAACGGTCAGGAAACAATGTTTTCCTTCCTCGGCTTTGATCCCAATGAAGATATGGGCGGAGCTACTCTCACTGAGGTTTCAGGCTTTATAAAAACAAACATCCTTTATTACCTTCCGATTTTTAAGAAAATGAAGGATTTCGGCACAAAGATTTCCTTTAATCTCTTTTGCCTTATTTTCCCGAATCTTTTTTTTGCCAACAGAAAAATGTGGTTCTGGGCGATAATCGCAACAATACTTGAAGTTATATGTTCACTTCCGTCTATGATAGTTGTTATGGCGGATATGTCGTCAAATGGTGCGCTTGTAATACCGGGAGCTGATATTCTTGCGGAATTTGTAAGCGAGCACGAAAACGATCTTTTCTTCTTCAATGAAGTATTCGGTATGGCGTTCTGGGTAGTCAAGATAGTCTGCTGCCTTTTCGGAAACTGGCTGTATTACCGCTTTACGCTGAGTTCGCTGAAAAAACTGAGGGAACAATCGCCTGACAGAGTGGTTGCTCCTGGAGTTCTGATGTTCAAGGGCGGCACAAAACCGCTGAATATGATACTTGTTCTTGCAATTATGGGACTTGTAAGCAGCGCAGCAATAGCAGCGTTTGCGGCTTATCCACAGCTTCTCAATATTTTCGTTTTATAAAACACAGGCTTCTGTACTCTTTTCCGGAGAGCAGAAGCCTTTTATTTTCAGTATAAAAATATATGGATTATACGCAGGATAATATTGCTTTTGTGCATTGTTTTGTAAAAAGCCCTGTACGATCATCTTTTGTTGTATCAGAGGGCTAAAAACGCTGCGTCACTATTGACATTTTCTGTGATAAATGCTACAATAAAAGTACAAAAATCGCCAGAAAGCGATAAAAGAGAGAGGGAAAATATCATGAAAAAATTACTGAGAGCAGCTGCCGCTGTATCGGCTGCTGCAATGGCACTGACTTTTGCTGCTCCCGTTGCTGAGGAAAAGCCGGAAGCACAGCTGAACGCAATCGCAGCTGTTGACGACTGCAACGACGACTGGCTTCATGCAGAGGGAAGCCGCCTTTATGACATGAACGGAAACGAAGTATGGATAACTGGTCTTAACTGGTTCGGCTTCAACTGCGGAGAAAGATTTCCGCACGGATTATGGAGTGCTGACGTTGATGAACTTCTGTCATCTGTTGCAGACAGAGGTGTAAATCTTCTGCGTCTTCCTATGGCTACAGAGCTTATCCTTGACTGGATGGAGGGCGTTGACGATCATGAGCTTATTTCTATCAATCCTAAAAACGAGGACGGATATAAGTTCAACCCTGATTTCTGCCGTCCGGACGGCGAATGCATGAGCAGTCTTGAAATTTTCGATGTTATCATGGCAAAGTGCAAGAAATACGGCATTAAGATCATGATCGATATCCACAGTCCGGCACTTCACAACTCAGGTCATAACTACAATCTCTGGTACTACGACGAGGGAGCAGGCAGCTATGATTCGATGGCTGTTACTGATTCCGGAAACGGTATTCCGGTAACTTCAAAAATGTGGCAGGATTCACTTGTATGGCTCGCAGACAGATACAAGAATGATGATACACTTATCGCATACGACCTCAAAAATGAGCCGCACGGAAAATGTCCCGAGGGCAGCGCAGGTGCGAAGTGGGACGGCTCAACAGACGAAAACAACTGGGCTTACGCTTCAACAAAGTGCGCTCTTGCAATGCTCGAAAAGAATCCTAATGCACTCATCATGATCGAGGGCGTTGAGCAGTATCCCAGAGAGGGTCACCAGTGGGGCGATCCCGATTCAAGAACAGATCCTCCGGCATACGGCGGCTGGTGGGGCGGTCAGTTCCGTGGCGTAAGGGATTATCCTATCGACCTCGGACAGTATCAGAACAAGCTTGTTTATTCTCCTCATGATTACGGCCCGTCAGTTTATGCGCAGACGTGGTTCGACAAGGACTTTACAACGCAGACGCTTCTTGATGATTATTGGTACGATACATGGGCATTTATCAACAAGGAAGAAATTGCTCCGCTGCTTATCGGCGAATGGGGCGGATTCATGGACGGCGACAAGAACCAGAAATGGATGGAGCTTCTCCGTGAATACATGATTGAAAATCACATCAATCACACATTCTGGTGCCTTAACCCTAACTCCGGCGATACAGGCGGACTTCTCGACTACTCATTCAAGACATGGGATGAGGAAAAGTATGGTCTCTTTGAGCCTTCACTCTGGCAGACTGCTGAATCAGGAAAGTATATCAGCCTTGACCATAATGTAGCTCTTGGAAAGAATGGCGTTTCACTGAACGAGTACTACACAAATTATGCAAAGACAGAAGGAAGCAACATCGACGGCGGTACAAAGAATCCCCAGCCGAAGCCTCCGGTATCAACTGTTACTACAAAGCCGGTAACAACTACAACTACAACTGCTAAGACAACAACCACAACAACTACAGCACCGACAACAGTTCCTACAGAGCCGGATAAAAAAGCTGATTACGGCGATGCAAACTGCGACGGAACAGTTGCTCTTTCAGATGCAGTATGTGTAATGCAGGCTATCGGAAACCCCGATACTTACGGCGAAAACGGAACAGACAAGAATCGTAT
>JAFXEJ010000022.1 GCA_017513795.1 Ruminococcus sp. | reverse complement strand
TTGCTCTACCATAGAGCAGCTTACTGAATTATCACATGATACAGCAGAGAATGTATCGTCTGCAATCAAAGAACTTGTATCACTTGGATACGTTTTGAAAAATGAAGATAGATATTCGTTTAATAAGAAATCATCAAAAAATATGAAGGAAGTATGAGGTAATAATTATGGCTAATTCAAAAATAGATGAACTGTACAATCTGCTTATGCAAGATACAATCCAGATTCCGAAGTCGTTAATGGCTTATGACGATCTTGACGAAAATACAATAATTATGTTTTCTGTTGTTCTTGATCAGTGCATAAAAGAACGTTGGGAGCGTGAAAAATTTATCAGCACCCTGGAAAATCTCTCTATCGAAACAATTGCGGAAGAATGCATGATTTCGACATTAAAGGCTCGCCTCGTAAAAAGCGAAATGCCGGAACTTATCGCTGACGTAGATGATATTCTCGGTCTCAATAAGGAGGGACGAGCATGAATATAAACTGGGGCGTATTTTTTGACCTTATCAATCCTGACAACACAATGTCATTTAATCGACTTTTTGCTCATTCTATCGGTACAGTAGAAACTATTATCTACTTTTCTCTAATTTCAAAATGCAGATATTGGGATAGCCGAGATATGCTTATAGACGGAGAATGGTTTTATTCAACAGTTGATGATTTACAGGAAAGCACAGCCATTGCTCGCAGACAACAGGAAAATGCTATTGCAAAGCTTGTGAATATCGGTCTTATCCAATCCGAAAGAAAAGGAATACCGGCAAAACGCTGCTTTAAGATAATTTATGATCCAGAACTGATAATCGCTGTCATAGAACAAGGCAAAATTAATTCCGAAAAATTACAGTCAAAAAACAGTGAGAAAACGCCAAAAGAGCGTGTTAACAATTTGTTAACAACTGCCCAAGAAAATGGCTTAAAATCCAGTTCGTACAAAACGTACCAACAAGAAGGCGTTAATAATTTATTCACACCTTCGCCGGAAAATGGCTTAGAATCCAGTTCGTACGAAACGTACCAACAAGGATGTACGAAACGTACCAACAAGGATGTACGAAACGTACCAACAATTAATAATCTAAACAAGAATAATCTAAACAAGATAAATCTATCTAATCAATCTATCAGCGAACAGGCAGAAAAAAAATGTGAAAAGATTGATAGGATTGATGTGGATAAACTCAGCGGATACAGGTCGTTGATATGCAGCAACATCGAGTACGATGAACTTATTGCTCAGAACGAAGCAGACAAGCCAAAGATTGACGAGATATTGGAAAATATGCTTGAAATGATGTGCTGTACAGCTGATACAATGCGTATCGGCGGTTCTGATCAGCCAACATCGCTTGTACAGAGCAGAGTTATGAAGATAGATTCCTCGTGCATCGAGTACATACTGCTCTGCATGAGACGAAATACAACGAAAGTCCGCAATATCAAGGCTTATCTGCGAACTGTTATCTTCAATGCCCCATCAACAATGGACAGCTTTTTCGACAGCGAAGTGAACAACGCACTGCATGGATGATAAATATTTCCGGTTTGATTTTGCGTTTTGAGATATCTGACACGCTCTGTAATGCGTTTTAGACACACTGGTAGTGTCAGTATACTGCCCTGAAAGTAAAAATCAAAATAAAGGGCAATAAAAGCGTAATAGAAGCAACAAAGCATTATTATTTATGCTTTGAATATATTTCCGAAGGGAGAAGTGATAAAAATGACGATTATCACACAAAACGGTCTGATTCTCAATTACCGGTTTATCCGGGAGATAGGACTATACGATGCCGAAGATGACAACAGATGCTATTTCTGCTTAATTTCGGCAAAAAATGACAAGGGTGAAGATATAACCCTTGCGGCATATTCAACCTCTGACGAGGGAGAAATTGCCTACAGCAGACTTACAGAAGCCTTCCAGAACGGCAGTGAGGTTTTCTCGTTTGACGAAGTTGATCTGAGAGCACAGAAAAAGGAACCTGAAAAGTCTGAGCCTGAAAAGTCAAGTTACAGGAACCGATTCATCGAAAAAGGGTGATGAGCTGTGGGTATTAATAACGGCGATATAGCCGCAAAAACGATTAATCTCATAATCAACGCAAACAATGTAAAACTGACCGGAGAAATGCTAAAAAACGCTATATTGCAGTATTTTAACGGCAATTATGCCAAACGTGGCAGAGTTACTCTGAATCAGTTGGCAAAAGGCGGTAAAATCGAGGGAATTGAGATAAGCAAGGCTAATATAGCTGATTTCAGACGAGTTGCAGCGAAGTATGATGTTCAGTATGCTTTGTCGAGAAACGCAGATAAATCCGCATATTACGTCATGTTTTCATCATCAAGAACTGCAAATATCGAAAAAGCATTCAAGGAATATGCATCACTGAAGGTCAGAAGCAACGAAAACAGAAGCTTCTGCCGTGAAACACAACGAGAGTTCAGGGAACAGGCGATCAGGCTTGAAGCCGGACGCAGTATAAACACTCCTGAAAGAACTCAGAAGCATGAAAAAGTTATCGAAAGGTAGTGAAGCATTTGAGTAATTCAAATACAAAAAGGATTATATTGCTGCTGATTCCCTTTACGATATTTGGTTGGCTTGGGAACAAAATGTCTTACGCATATTACGCTGCCGGTAAAGATCTGAGTGATTTTTTCCTGAATCTCGGTGATGTATTTACTGATCCGTTTCCGAGTTTCAGACCGGCAGATCTGCTGATCGGTGCAGCAACAGGCGGAATTATGCTGCTTGTAATGCATTTCAAGCGTAAAAATGCAAAAAAGTACCGTCACGGCGAAGAATATGGCTCTGCATCATGGGGAACATCAGAGGATATCAAGCCATATGTTGATTCAACAGATTTCTCAAATAATGTTATCCTCACTCAGACGGAACGTCTGACTATGGGTAACCCTTCGCATCCGAAATATGCAAGAAACAAGAATGTACTTGTTATCGGTGGCTCTGGTTCAGGTAAAACAAGATTCTTTGTCAAGCCTAACCTTATGCAGATGCACAGCAGTTATGTTGTTACCGATCCGAAAGGAACTGTTCTTATCGAGTGCGGAAAGCTTCTGAATGATAACAAGTATAAGATTAAGGTGTTCAATACAGTCAAATTCAGTAAATCAATGCACTATAATCCATTTGCATATATCCATTCAGAGGTTGATATTCTGAAATTTGTTGAAGTTCTGATAAAAAACACATCAGGACAGGGCGAAAAATCAACAGAAGATTTCTGGGTAAAGTCAGAAAGGCTTCTGTATACAGCATATATCGCATTGATGCAGTATTATCCGGAAGAAGAAAGGAACTTTGAAACACTTCTCGGTATGCTTGAGGACAGTACTGCATCTGAAAATGATGAAAACTACAAGAACGGAATGGACTTGATGTTTGAAGCTCTTGAAAAGGAGCATCCCGGATGCTTCGCCTGTAAGCAGTACAAGCAGTACAAGCTTGCTGCCGGTAAGACAGCTAAGTCAATTCTGATAAGCTGCGCTGCGAGACTTGCACCATTCGCAATTCGTGAAATTCTTGATATTACTGCTTACGATGAAATGCAGCTTGATACTATCGGAGACAGAAAAACAGCACTTTTCATCATTATTTCCGATACTGATACAACATTTAATTTCTTGGTTGCAATGATGTACAGTCAGATGTTCAATTTGCTTTGTACCAAAGCCGACAATAATCCTGACGGCAGCGGAAAGCTCAAACATCATGTCCGCTGCATACTCGATGAGTTTGCAAATATCGGACTCATTCCGGGATTTGAAACGCTTATCACTACTATAAGAAGCCGTGAAATATCGGCAAGTATCATTTTACAATCCCAATCGCAGCTTAAAGCGTTATATAAAGATAATGCCGATACCATTATCGGCAACTGCGACACTACTCTGTTTTTAGGAGGTAAGGAAAAATCTACGCTGAAAGAGATCTCTGAATCTCTGGACAAAGCAACGATTGATACCTACAACACCTCTGATACAAGAGGTCAGAATCGCAGCTATGGGATGAATTACCAGAAATTAGGAAGGGAGTTGATGACCGCCGGAGAAATCCAGAAAATGGACGGTGCAAAGTGTATCTTACAGATTCGAGGAGTAAAGCCGTTCTTCTCAAATAAGTATGATATCACTCGCCACAAGAATTACCGGTACTTGCTTGACTCGGACAAGTCCAATCTTTTCGATATAGAAAAGTATGTGAATCGCAAAATGTCCGTCAGAAGAAGTACATCAGCAGAAACTTATGAAATCAATATGTAACGGCTAATTTAGGAGGAATTTTAAAATGAAGAACGTAAACAAGAACGAAATTATCACAGCAAGATGCCGCAAGGCAAAGAAATTCACTGCAATTCTCACAGTTGCATTCATGACAATGATTATGGCTTCATGTTTTGCAATGTCAGCTTTCGCTGCCGATGTCGTAGTAAGCACATCATCATTCATTTCAACAGCCTGTAAGGTACTTAAGGCACTCATCATTCTCATCGGCGGTGGTATCGCTGTATGGGGTGTTGTAAACCTTATTGAAGGTTACGGCTCTGACAATCCCGGTTCCAAGTCACAGGGTATGAAACAGCTCATGGCTGGTATTGCTCTTATCATCCTTGCAATCGCACTTGTTCCTGAGCTTGAAGCTATGATGGGATCTGCCGTTCAGTAAAATAACTGCACAATTCTTATGAGCTGCTGTATTTCAATATATGGCAGCTCGAAAGGAGGGATAAAATGGGTGCAGTTGCTGACGCAGTTGACGATATGATAGACGGCGTGGTCGATGCCATAGAAACTGCCATTACGCAAATGCTTGCCGGAGGAGCTGCTACAATGATAGAAAGCTCTCTCAGTCTGTTCAAATCAGGTTTGAAGATTGACGGTGGCAGTATGATAGGCGGAAATCTTACGACTATGCCAAACGAATATAACGTTACTATCTGGGGAATTGTCCACAAAATCGGCACCGAGATCGTTGCTCCTTTCGGAGGAATGATACTCACAATCATACTTCTATATGAGCTATTGTCAATGGTAATGGAAGGAAATAACTTCCGGGAATTTGATACAGCCATATTTTTTAAATGGATCTTCAAAGCCCTATGTGGCATCATTCTTATATCCCATACAACAGATATAATCATAGGATTATTCTCTTTGGGCAATGATGTCACATCCAGAGCATTAGATGCCGTCGATAAAGATATGCTTGCACTTGATACAAATACGATAGCTTCACAGATAGAAACTATGCTTACTAAAGACTACAAAGCAAATTGGGGAGTCCTTATAGTATTCCTATTGTTTGCATTTGTTATGTTTCTTGTAATGCTTGTATCGCTTATTATTGTAATGCTTGTCGTAATTTCAAGGCTTATCGAAGCCTTTATGTATATAGCAGTTGCGCCTATTCCTATGAGTACATTCATGAATAAGGAATGGGGCACTATCGGCACAAACTGGATAAGAAATATTCTCGCACTCGCTTTTCAGGGCGTTTTCATAGTAGTTGCTCTCGGAGTATTTCAGGCTATGTTCACATCATCAGTTCAAGATCTGATAAATAACAGCAGCGATGTAACCAAGATGTATCTGAGCATGATAACCTGTATTGTATGGTCCGTTGCACTTTGCTTTACCATATTCAAATCTTCATCTATTTCAAAATCAATTTTCAATGCTCATTAAGAAAGGAGACAGTGCCAATGGCAAATCATATAAAGATACCAAAAGACCTCGACAATATCCGTGAAAAGTTCATGTTCGGTCTTACAAAACGTCAATGTCTCTGTTTTCTGATAGGCTTTGTTATCGGAATACCAGTGTATTTTCTTGTCCGCAAACATGGTATCGAACTTGGTATTCTTGCTATGGGATTTGCTGCAGCTCCGGCTATCGTCTGCGGAATTTACAAGAAAAACGGTCTTACTTTTGAAAAGCATCTTAAATTTTTGATACGATTCCTCAAAAGACCAAAGCTGCGGCTATACAAAACCGAAAACATCTATGAATTGATTGAAAAGCAGATAGAAATTAATTATCTCAGTAAAAAGCTGTCCGGAGGAGTATATATAAATTATGAAAAAGACAAAAAATAACGTTATACCGGTGAAAGTCAGTCTTTCCAAAAAGGAAAGAAAGAAAATTGAAGCACGTCTTAAAGAACTGCGCAAACAGGAATACTCCGTCCAGACTACTATTCCCTACATTGAAATGTTCAAGGACGGAATATGTCAGGTATCAGAAAACTACTATACCAAAACAATACGCTTCTCTGATATCGACTATCAGCTTGTTGATTACGACAGTGCCGGAAAGATTTTCGATGATTACTGCCGTATTCTCAACTATTTTGACGAGAATATCAAATTTCAGCTGACTTTTGAAAATCAGACTATAGATATAAATACATTGATAAAGGAAATTGATATTCCTGAACAGGAAGATAACTTCAATGCCATAAGAACAGAGTATACCAATATGCTGAAAAAGCAGCTTGTTGACGGTAATAACGGAAAAACCGTATACAAATACCTCACTTTCGGCACAGAAGCCACTACATACAAACGTGCCAAAAACCGTCTTGACAATATTGCGAATGAAATTGTCAACCAGTTCAAGGCTATGGATGTTACAGCCGTAGCTCTTGACGGAACAGAACGTCTGAAAGTACTTCACAAGTCTCTCAATCCGTTCACTGAGGATGAATTTCTTTTTGACTGGAAATACAGAGCAGCAACAGGTCTTTCAACAAAAGACTTCATTGCTCCCCCATCAATAAAGTTCCGCAAGCAGAATTTCGATATTGCAAACGCCAAAGGCAGAGTTACAATGATTCAGATTCTTGCCGGAGAACTCTCTGACAGAATACTTAATGAGTTGTTTGAATCAGATGAGCTGTTTTGCGTAAATATCCATATCAAGCCTTACGATCAGACAGAAGCTCTGAAATTTATTCGTCTTAAACTGACAGCAGTTGAAGCAATGAAGATTGATGAGCAGAAGAAAGCTGCTCGTTCCGGCTATGATAGTGATATTCTTCCACCTCAGATTCCTATGTACATAGATGAGCTTAAATCTATGCTTGACGATCTCAACTCAAAAGACGAGCGATTATTCATCATTACGCTTACTATACGTCATTATGCACAGTCCAAAAAAGAGCTTGATCTCCAGAGTGAGCGTTTAAAGCGTATTGCAAACAAGAATAACTGCAAGATAATTCCGCTTGATCACCAACAGGAAGAAGCTCTCGGTTCTTCTCTGATTCTCGGCAGCAACAGCATCGAGATAAACCGCATAATCACAACATCTGCAACAGCTGCTTTTTTTCCGTTCACAACAAGAGAACTTTTTGAAAAGGGGACATATTACGGACTCAACGCATTATCCAACAATATGATAATGTGCGACAGAAAGAATCTGAAAAATCCTAACGGCTTATTTCTCGGAACTCCCGGCAGCGGAAAATCAATGTCCACAAAACGAGAAATTCTTGATATATTCCTTACAACTGAGGATGATATCATAATCTGCGATCCTGAAGGAGAGTACTTTCCGCTTGTATCAGCTCTTGACGGTCAGGTAATAGAAATATCCTCAGACAGTAATCAGCATATTAATCCAATGGATATTGAGCTTGACAGTCAGGAAGGCGATCCCATTGCTACGAAATCTGATTTTATTATTTCGCTTTGTGAAATAATCATCGGCGGTACTGGTCTTGAGCCGACAGAAAAATCTGTTATTGATAAATGCGTCCGCTCAATCTATACGCAGTTTGCAAAAAATCCTATACCGGAGAATATGCCTACGCTCTATGACTTCTATACAGAACTTTCAGACTGCGGAGAAGTGGCAGAACGTATTGCTACATCACTTGAACTGTATGTAACAGGCTCACATAATGTTTTCAATCATCCCACCAACGTGAATCTTGATAACAGAATCGTCTGCTTCGATATAAAGAAGCTCGGAACACAGCTCAAAAAAGTCGGTATGCTGATAGTACAAGAAATGGTCTGGAACCGTGTTTCCACAAACAGAAGTCTTATGAAATCAACCAGATATTATATAGACGAATTCCACCTTCTTCTCAAAGAAGTACAGACAGCTAAGTATTCTGCTGAGATCTGGAAACGTTTCCGTAAGTGGGGCGGTATTCCGACAGGCATCACTCAGAACGTCAAAGATCTGCTCAGCTCATCCGAGATCGAGAATATCTTCGATAACTCAGATTTCATTTATCTGCTTAACCAGTCTGCCGGTGACAGGGAAATTCTCGCAGAAAAGCTGCATCTGTCAGAAAGTCAGCTTAAATACGTCACAAACGTAGAACCCGGCAACGGAATTATTATATATAACAATGTAAAACTGCCATTTACTGACCGTATTGATTCAGATACGCAGATGTACAAGCTTATGACCACAAAATTGGGCGAAGTGGCGGTGATATAAGTGGATGTAAGCAAAAAAACGCTTCACAAGATCCATTCACGCAGAAATTTCATAGAAAAAACTGATTCAAAGCTGAGAAAGTCAGAAGCAGCATACAATAAATTTCAGCATAAAAAAGATCATCTTTATGATGAGAAAAAGCCGTGGATAGGCAAAAGGCTTCATAATACACTGACAAAGCCTTATGAACTGCAATATCACATCACAAGGTCTACAGACAGCAGCGGAAAAGAAGTATACAAACAAGGATTCAGATTTGCTGAAGCTTCACATCACGCTCATCAGCGTGGTGTGCTTCACAAAATTGATGATATGAGAAGATACAACCTTAAATCCGATGTAAAAGGTCTGAAAACTATTCCTCATGTTATCACACATACTCGTCCGGCTCGTATTATAGGTTCAGCTGCACATAGATTTGCCGAAACATCAGCCGGAAGTGCAGTAGTCAATACTGCGCACAAGGCTGCTGATACAAAAATAGGACATGGTGTGACAAAAACTCTCAGATACAGTGGAAATGCTGCATATAAAGCGGTTTCGCTCGGAGCTGAGGGTGCTTTCAGAACAGGTCTTGCTGCTGAAACAACCATTATTACGGTCGGAGATACTGTAAAGAATCGTTCAAAAGCCGCACTTGAATCTAAGGTAAGACAGGATGCTCAGGGAGATGCTGATAAAGCCGGTATTCTGATAGCCACAAACACAGCTGCTGCAAGCAAGGCTCTTGTAAAGCATATTCACGACAAACATCATTACAAGCCTTTACAGAAAAATCTTACCAAGCAGATAAGGAACTCCCGAAAATCAGATAAAGCTGACAGATATACACATTCTCAGAATAAAAGGTATATCAAGGCTGTTGAAGTAAGTAATAAATTCCGCAATAAAACAGGCAGAGAAAGACTTCCCGGTGAGAATATGCAATATATTCTCTCAAAAAAGCAGAAGTCAAAGCTTACATACAAGGCTGACAAGAAGGAATATAAAAGCTTAAAGAAAGTTTTCAAGCATAATCCTTCCGAAGTTAATGAAAAACAGCTGCACCTCAGCAAACAGAATCTCAGGACTTCCAGAAATACTTATAAAGTTCAGAAAAACGATATAAAGCTTACTAAACTGCGGAATAAAAATAATAAAGCTCAGTTAAAGCTCTACAAGCTTAAAAATCGCTCACTTGCTTCAAAAGCTGCTGCCGGACTTACTGTAAAATTTGAAGGCTCACTCAGAAATCTGGCAATGAAGAACGGCGCAGCAGATAATGATGCTGTTATGGCTATGGATAAGTTTTGCACAATAAGCAGACGTGTGATGCAAAAAAAGCCAAAAGACGTAAAAATTAATAAGACACTTAAAAAATACAGCAGACGTGAAGAATCACTTCACAAAAAATCAGCAAAGAAGAAGAAAAAAATCACCAATCGCAATAAAACCAATTACAATGCAAAAGAAGTATACAAACAATATGCTGCTAAAAAGGCAAGAAATGCGATCCGAAGAAGAAAAGCTTCAAGATTCGGATTAGTTGTAGTGGGAATCCTCACTCCTATAATAATTCTGCCTTTGATTCTCGTATCATGTCTTGGTATCTTTGTAAATCCCGGAAACTTCGGATTTATTACCGGATATTACGGCGCAAAGGAATATGCTCTTACCCAAGCTTCCGAATACTATCAGAAGCTTGCATACGATATGAACGAATATGTTCTTTCTGTTCCGGATGAATGGAAAGACAGATTATCTGATCTGAATATACCGGCTGATTATTCCGATGAGCCTACAAGATTTGTTTTCGGCAATTCCGGCAGTCTTGCAAGTGATACTACCTATGACTTTGACAAGCACAAGCTGTATTCCTATTTATGTGCTTTTCTTCTTACAAAAGATGAAGAAGGAGCTATCAAGAACTGGAAGTTCAACGATGAAGTAAAGCAAATTATTGAAGATCTGTTCTTTGACGAATATGAATTTAAAGCTGTATATGATAATTCTTCTCATTGGGAGTTAAAGCATTCTTACGAATGGTCAGGATATTTCCTTATTGAAGGTTGCGGATGGAATGGTACTTACGGATATATAGATATATCATATCCCGATGCACTGCCTATTCAGAACGTCATGAATGAAAACACTTTGTATTTCAACGTAGAAAACGGAGAAATCCTCGATTATAACAAAGGCTACGCAGCTACTGGATACTACTTGCAGAATCAATACTATACCGACACAGACTCAGCCGGAAATGTATATGCCGGTTATCTTGACGGTGAGGAATGTACTTATGGAATATATGAGAATGGTGTGCTTACTATCCCTTTCTATTATGTAATCCCCGATGAGCAATGGATAAGTATTATTCACAGGTACGACAGAATCAACGAATGTACGCTTTATTATTCAGTAAACCGAAAAAACACCTTTGATGATGTAATAAAGAATTCTCTTATGACACTTGAAGCCGGTGAAAGTCTCTATAGCTACTACATGACGTTATCACCTAACACCGAACCCCGGTACTATGGTATGCATCAGCTCGGCACGTCACCTGTCTATAACGGATATGTCGGACTTCTTGAAAATAACCTTATCGGTCATGGGTTCGGTTGGGAAATGAAAGGCTGGAATCAAGAGGACTGTTTATTCAATTCAAACGGCAAGGAACACTCTGGTATAAGCATTATTCAGAACAGCGGATCAGATGTCTATGCTATGGTAAACGGAACGATATTATATGTTGAAGATAATTTCTTTATACTTCTTGCATATCCTAAAGATCGTGACAATTACCTCAAACTTCTTGTGATGTACTGCAACGTTGATACATCCGGATTAGAGGTAGGTCAGAAGGTTCAGAAGGGCGAAGTGATATCCCATGTAACTAACCGCAGACAGGAAATCAAATACGAGGAAAGTTTAGGGCAGTATCTCGGCGAATATATGTTTGATGATTTAGAAACTATAGATAACGACTGTGGTTATGATTACCTTAATATAACCTGTTATGATACCTATTCTTATACTCCAAACACTCCATATAGAATCATTGATCCCGAAATAATATTATCACTATCTGATAAAGGAGAAAACAGTGAAACAGAAGAACAAACTTGAAGAAATGATATCTCAGAATAAAGAGAAAATAGCTAAAAATGAAGCTCAGATAAAAAAGCTCAAAGCCGAAAACAAAGAGCTTAATGCAAAAAACAAGCAGTTACAGGATGAGCTGCTGCTTTATAACGTTAAAAGCCAGATAGGCGGTAATGATATAAATAAGCTGCTCATGATAAGTAAGCTCATGGCTGAAAACGGTCTTACCGAAGGTGATTTAAAGGAACTTTTCTCAAAAGGAGATGTAAAAATTGAAGATTAAACGAATTATTGCTGCATTTTCAGCAGTGTTTATCCTTACAGCAAATGCTGCATCAACAATATGCAGTGCAGCTCCGGAAGAAACAACAACTACAACTACAAGCACATCATCAGCAACAACAGAAGCCGTAACAACTGCTGCTCAGAATATTCCGGATACTACGGTTGACTGGCAGAAGCTTCAGGATGATTATCAGGAAGCTATCAAGGAAGAACTTGAACAGGAGAAAAAGAACAGCATTAAAAATCCTGTTGATTATTACAACGATCCGTATTATGACACAGACGGAAATGCTACACTTATTGATACAAACGAATACGATGTGATCTATTCAGATGCAAAGCTGCTTTTTACAGCTGTTACTACAAAAGACGGTCATGTATTCTACATCATTATCAATTATGACGATAAGGACGGCGATAACGTCTACTTCCTCAATAAGGTTGACGATTACGATCTTTACTCATTGTTAAGCAGTAATTCCAATACAAGCAGCAGTTCTTCTTCCAGTGAAAATAAAAATACTGTAGAAGAATACATATCACAGAAGTCAACTACCACAGCTAATAACAGTAACGATTCCGAAACAACAACATCAGCAGCTACAGCATCCAAAAGTGGTACAAGCAAGCTCAAGCTGATATTTATATTGGGTATTGTTGTTCTCATCGGTGCTGCCGGATATATTCTTCCTAAGTTTATGGATCGTTCAAAGAAAAATAAGGTTAATTTTGAAGATGATGAGCTTGAAGAAATAGACGAAACTAATGAATATTAATCAACAAAAACAAATATCCGTCCTTTACCCGGACGGATATTTTCAAAAATAAAGTGTGTCACCGTGACACACTTTATATACGCATAATTATCTTGACAGAAGATGATATTTCTCCGGTATTTGCGGATCTGATTTAAGGAGCGACAGCATTCGCTTTGCTGTTCCTGACGGAGTGTTTATTCCGGATTCCCATGCTTCTACGGTTTTTACAGAAACGCCCATAACAGCCGCAAAAATCATCTGTGTCATATCCAGAGACTGACGAATATTCTTAACGTCACTACTGTCAATGTTAGGTAACGGAGCAACAGAAAGTGTTACAGTCTTAGCTTTTATTTTTCCATTTTCATAGTCAACAGCTTCGTTCAAACCTTGAATAATGCTCTCATAAACATTCATAGCTATTTCACCTCACACATTTATCATACCCTATTAAATAGGGCTTGTCAATAGTAAATTTAATAATTTGAAAGGAAATAATAGTATGCAGTTAATAATCGCTGAAAAACCGTCTGTAGCTCAGTCAATCGCTAAGGTTCTTGGTGCTTCAAACCGAGAGGACGGATATATTTCAGGAGATAAATATCTGATTTCATGGTGCGTAGGTCACTTAGTCGGACTTTCATCCCCTGAAATGTATGATGAAAAATATAAATCATGGAACTTTGAAACACTTCCGATTATTCCGGAAAAATGGCTTTTCAGCATCAATGCTTCGACAAAAGCTCAGTTCTTTAAGCTTAAAGAGCTTATCTCACGCAGCGACGTTGATGAGCTTATATGTGCGACCGATGCCGGGCGTGAAGGTGAATGTATATTCAGATTCGTATACAACAAGCTCGGCTGCAAAAAGCCTTTCAAACGCTTATGGGTATCATCCCTCGAAGAATCTGCAATAAAAGAAGGTTTCCAGAATCTTAAACCGGGTAATGATTATGATAATTTATTTTCAGCCGGTCTCGCAAGAGCTAAGGCTGACTGGCTTGTAGGTATGAATGCAACCCGGCTATTTTCTGTAAGATACAATTCAAGACTTAATATAGGCAGAGTTCAGACTCCAACTCTTGCAATGATAGTGCAGCGAGATTACGATATAAAGCACTTCATCAAGCAAAAGTATTATACAGCAGAAATTGACTGCGGAGCTTTCAAGGCTTCGACTGAGCGTATTGACGATGAAGCAGATGCTAAAGCTATAGCTGAAAAGTGCAGCGGAAGAAACGCTTCTGTTATCGAGGTCACAAAGGAAATCAAGACAGTCAATCCTCCGAAACTTTACGATCTGACAACCTTACAGCGTGAAGCTAACCGTCAGTACGGCTATACTGCACAGCAGACTCTTGATTATACTCAAAGTCTTTACGAGAAAAAGCTCTGTACATATCCAAGAACGGACAGCCAATTTATTACAGATGATATGGCAGACACAGCACTACGCAGAGTATCGCTTGTATGTGAGCATATTGAGTGCTGTAAGGGACTCTCAGTTCCTGAGCCTGATATACAGCGGATTGTCAATAACAGCAAGGTCAGCGATCATCATGCCTTACTTCCTACAGATGAAATAGCAACAGCTGATATTGCAGCTCTCCCGGAAGGCGAACGCTCGATTCTGTTTCTTATTTCCGCAAAGCTTGTATGTGCAGTTGCTTCTTCTCACAAATATGAAGCTGTAAAAGTAAAGCTGAACTGTGAAAACACTGCATTTTCAGCATCAGGCAGAACAGTAATAACGGACGGTTGGAAACAGCTTGAAGCTTCTATAAAGAACCGACTTAAAGGAAATGACGATAATGAGGACAAGGAAGAACAGGAAAAATCACTTCCAGAGCTTTCACAGGGACAGGTCTTTGAACGAGTAAGTGCAGATATATCTGAGCACTTTACCACTCCCCCGAAGCCTTTCACCGAAGATACGCTTCTCAAAGCTATGGAAACAGCTGGCAATAAGGACTATGACGAAGATTCAGACGTTGAGAAAAAAGGTCTTGGAACTCCGGCAACAAGAGCTTCTATCATCGAAGGACTTGTAAAGCGTGGTTATCTTGAACGTAAGAAAAAACAGCTGAATGCTACGGAAAAAGGCATAAATCTCATTGATGTAGTTCCGGATGAAGTTAAAAGTGCAAAAATGACTGCCGATTGGGAATCTGAATTACAGAATATTGAAAAAGGCAATTCATCAGCATCAGACTTTATGCAGAATATAGAGCGTTTTACATCAGATATTTGCACAAGATATTGCAGTATAGCCGAAAATAAAGCTTTCAGACGGACTGAAAAGGAGCCTATAGGCACTTGCCCGAAGTGCGGAAAAGAAGTGCTTGAAACTGCAAAAGCTTATTCGTGCTGCGGTGGCAAGGATGGCTGCGGATTTATCATCTGGAAAACTATCGCCGGTAAGAATATCTCAGCTGCACAAGCAAAAAAGCTTGTCATCAAGAAGAAATCCGATCTTATAAAGGGATTCAAAAGCAAAACAGGCAAGGTTTTTGATGCATATCTCGTACTTAAAAATGATTTCTCTGTCGGTTTTGAGTTCCAGAATAAAAAATAAAGTGTGTCACGGTGACACACTTGAAAGGATATATAAATGCGATCAAAAATCAATTTCGAAAAATCAGGCATAATTATTGTTTTTCTGATTATTATTATCAATATTATTTTCAGAATTGATGAACTTGCTATTATAAGCGGAGCTTTAGTATTAATAATATTATTAGTATTATGCCAATCAAGCGTAATAAAGGAGAATAATATGCAAAACAAACAGCTTACTCCCTCTCCAAATGGAGAACAGTGTATAGGAAACGGCTTATCACCAGATACAGAATGTATGTGTGATGAATGTGAATACTTCCTTGAATGCTATCCAGACTGGAATAGTGAAAATAAAGAGTATGTGTGTCACGGTGACACACGAATACATAAAAAAGGAGAGTTATAATCAAATGAACGTTTTATATAACTGCGATATAGCCACCGCCAATGCAGATGTGATCGTTAACGCTGCTAACGGCTGTGGCTGGATGGGCGGTACACGTTGTATATCAAAGCCTCATAGAGGTGTAGCTGAAAGCCTTAATTTCTATACAAGAGGAGCTATTGAAAAAGAGTCACTTATAAAAGCACGAAAAAATCCGAAGATTCCTGCATGGATTTACGGTAGAAAACCCGGAGATATTTTTGTCACTGAAAGTTTCGGACTAAATTGTAAAAAAGTTGTTCACGCTGTTACGATGCGATATCCGGGAAGTGCAAGCAAGTATTCATATATTCAGACATTGATACCAAAGATAATAGATTATTGTTATCGGAATGGATACAAAAGTATTGCGATACCTACACTCGGATGCGGAACTGGAGGTTTAAATGTAACAGATATTATTCAACTAATCAGTAACTGTATCCAAAATGTAGATTTTAAAATTGATATTACCATATATTCTGGTGATATCTTAAAACAAAAAAGTGTGTCACGGTGACACACGGAAAGGAATATGAAATGGTAAATGACAATAATGAATACTATGAATTTTTTGACATCTTCATAAATGACCCCTCACAAAACAAGTACGTTGTTATAAGTCAGGCTGATAATAACGGTAATTACGCAATGTTTGTGTATATAAAAGAAAATGAGAAATATTTGTGTGGAGGGCATATTGGTTTATACAATTCAAACACCAACTACTCAACAATCACTTTTGCAGATTTATTTAAGCTATTGGAATATCTCCAAAATCATAATATAGAAATACGGTTTAGCAATCAATTCTATCAAGAAAATCATTGAGTTCTTTTAAGTTTTCTTCGCTTTTCTTAGGTGTCCAACGTGTGCTGAGATTATGCCGCTTTAAAGAATTGGCTATTTTAGTACCAAAGGCAAGAGAGGTTTTTTCATAATTTTTTGGACTAACACTTTGATTTGACGGATTATTTCTGAAACCTAAAAAATAAATCTTGTCTGCTTCTTCAATATCTCTAATAATTCTTTCAGTAAAGAGAACATCATAGTAATTGGATTTCTCATATTTCTCTGGGATATTATTATTAATAATATCAAAAAAAGTTGTAGGCATAAATTTGTTATTAGGATCAAATTTTATTCCGAGCAACTCAATAAGTTGTTTATATAAATTGTTATCCAAATATGATGGTGTAGAATAATCCTTATCAATAGGTAACTCAACTGCGAAATTATGACCTAAATAGGCGATTATTAAAATATATGGAACTGTATCACATATAAACACACAAGAAAAACTACGTTTATTATAAGTGAAACTGAATTTAGCTCTTGTTTCATTATCAATAATCATATTATTGTGTAAAGCCGAAAGATTTGTAAATTTAAAAGCCATATTAATCGCTCCTAAGAAAGTGTATTATGTATCATAATTTAATCGAAGCATCGCTTATAGAATGCTTCTTTGCTTTTGAAGTATTGTAATATAATTATACTCCGTAAAATAGCGGAAGTCAAGGGAGATGATAATCATAAAACGAGAAGAAATTATAGCAAATCTGATAAGCAATATAAACTCTGCTTGTAAAGAGAGAAATATTTCCGTAAATGAGTTTTGTCGCTGCTGTAATATCCACAAAAGCGTTATGGACAACCTTAAAAGAAACAGTATTCCTGCTATTGATATATTAGCAAACATTGCAATATTCCTCAATATTTCAGTTGACGAGCTTATAGGGCTTACAGAAAAGGTCAGAAAGACTAAATCATAAGTTTATTATAAAGTGTGTCACGGTGACACACGGAAAGGATAACAATGAAATCAGCAGAAATAAATGGTATTTTTTATGATTATAATGAAAGTAATACAGTTAAACTTGATAATACGATGTATGATGATTTCTGTAAATGCTGTGAACAAGAGCATTATTCTTATCAGATGTTATTCCAAACAACTGATTATGTAGTATGTAGTGCTGATTATCGAATTATAGAGTTCTTTATTGACTGTATGAAATCAGAACATGAAGAAACAATTAAAATGCTTTGTTCTCTATCAAAATCAATGCTTATTGATAGATTAAATGGTATACCTTTTGAAGAAAAGGCTGAAAAATGGATTGAGGAAATTGATTTAGAAGGTATAAATGAAGCTGTACAGAGGTATGACGAACCATATATGGTTCATCAGCGTGCAGAGATTTTAAAGACGTTATGATTGCTTTTGAGACTCTCTAAAAGTAAAAAATCTATTGAAACTCTGTAAACTCAGAATATTAACAGCAAAGTGTGTCACGGTGACACACGGAAAGGAAATTATTATGAATCAAACACTTACAACCATTTCACTTCTCATCGGAACTCCGCTGAATGTTCTGAACGAGTTACCCGATCAGGCTCAGAATGAGCTTGTCACAGCCTATGAAGCCAATACCGAAAACATGGATACGGTAGAAATCATAGAGGAACTTAAACGCATCTATGTACATCATGAAACGGAAAAGCTGCTTTCCGATGCAGCGGAGTGCTTCAATTTTGAGCTTGAATTACTTCATTCTTTCCCTGAAAGTACAATATCCGAACTTCTCTCGGTCTGGGAATCCTCAAACGATCTTGCAGAAGTTTATCCTATCATACAAAGAGAACTGCAAATATCAAGCCTTGCAGAGGTCAGCGGTATGCTTGGTGTATCAACAGATGAAATAAAAGAAAAGTACAGCTACGATACACTCAGTCAGCTATGCGGTGCATACGATATGATGAGCGATGAACCGAGAACATTTATAATCAAAGAACTAAATGCAATATTGGAGGATGCAGTATGAATAAAGACGATAAAAATTATCTCAGAACAGCAGAAATGTCAACAGAACAGAATTATAACATGATTGACGGTGTTATAAATAATCTTCCTCCTGATACAGAAGATCAGCTTCGCAAAGCTGACATTCCTCCGGAACACTCAGAATTGACAGATGAAAACGATACAGTTATACCGTTAATTGCCGAAGCGCTTGATATGTCTGTTTCTCAGGTTGAAAGTCTGCCGGATGAACTGCGTGAAATAGCCATTATTGCATACATAAACAATTCAGATATGCCCAAAGAAGAATTAAAGGATATGCTTGCATCGACTCTGGAACTTACTCCGCAAGCTTCGGATATCCATGCTGAGCCTGTACGTCAAGAAAAAAACGAAATAAAAAAAGATACAGTTATTTTTTCAAGGGCAGCACAAAAAGAGTTTGCAGCAGCTGCTTCCGAAAAGCCGGCTTCTCAGAATACTGAAAAAATCAGAAATAACGATCGTCAGGCAGAAATATAGGGAGAAACATCATGAATATTGGAAAAAGACTGCGTAATATCCGAAATCACAGGAATATGACACAACAGGAGCTTGGCGTAAAAATTGGTATTGACGAAAAAAGTGCCGGAGTCAGAATAATTCAATATGAAAAAGGACTACGCAGTCCAAGAAAAGAGTATGTCGAGAAAATTTCCGAAGTTCTGAATGTTATGCCGGAAGCAATTAATGTTCCTACAATAAATAACAGTACGGATCTTATGCATCTGCTATTTGCTCTGGAAGAATTCTTTGACCTTAGAATTACTGAGCTTGATAACAAAGTTTGCCTGACATTCGGAAAAGAAGTTGAACCACTGTTATCTGAATGGTATGAAAAAAATAAATCCCTTAAAAATAGTGATATATCTGAGTACGAGTACAAAAATTGGCAATACAACTATAAAAGGAAGTGATTTTTATGGATGAAAATAACTCGCCTGTGATATTCTGCATTATGAAAGAAGAAGAAACACGTTATTATCGTAATGATGATATGAGCTTAAATGACCTTATACAGCGTTATTCGGAGTGTAAAAGACCTTTCATTGAGCTTGGTGAAACAAGTCAGCGGATAGATACGATACAATTTGTTGAGCTTGAGCAGACTTTAGGAACGACCTCTATCGAGATAGTTCCGGATGAAAACAGAGTTACAGTTTACGAAAACAAGGGCAACGATGTCTACGAAAACGAGTTGGGGAATGAATTTGAGGAGTACAAGCTCTCTGAGCTTTTAGAACAGCTTGAAAAGATTGAAATTGCTCCTGAAAGCGAAAAATCCACCATTACGGTGGATGAGGATGATTTAATTGCCTTTGCCAAAAAAATCGAAAGAAACAATTCTGAAGATAAAAATTTTGCTGTAAAAATAGATGACTATTTATCAGGAAAATTGCCACCAAACGAAGTGCTTCGTATAGGAACAACCCCCAATTGCATCAGAGCTACAGGTGCAAAAGCAATACCATTAGTCATAACTCAAAGTGTTCTTGCAAATAGCATGGAAAATATTGAAGCAAGTAAGACTGCAAGCATAAAACATTCTGAACAGCATGATATACAAGTTGATGTTATAAAATCACTGCCAAAACTCATGAGAAATCCCATTATGATTATCAAAGGGAAACTCCCTGATACCATTGTGCTTTTAAGTGAAGCCAAGAACAAAGAGGGACAAAATATAGTCGTTCCCATGATTCTTGATGTAAAAGGTCAGAATGGACGTGTAAATAGAGTTACTACTATTCACGGCAAAAAGAATCTTGAAAACTACTTGAATAAGGTAATTGCAAGCAGTTCAATAATGGCTATAAATAAAACAAAAGCAGACAAATTGTTCTCGGATATAGGGATCCAATCTCCCAAATCAACGACAATTATCTGCTTCGATAATAGTATATCATATTCTATGCACAATGTCAAGATTCCGGAACAAAATTTACAGATAAATAAAGAAAAAACAGATATGCTCGCAGACACGGGAGTCCAATTCTCCCAGTCTATAGGCGATACAGTGATCCGTTCTTATGACAGTATATCACCTTCGACTGAAAAAGTCAATAGTTCAGAAAAAAATATCATCGAAAAGCTACTGGCAGAGGGAAAAGCTGAATTCAACGATGATGGAAGTTTTAAGATAAACAATGATTATTATCGTGCATTGCCGAGAGAAGACAGAACGATCGAGGTTGTCCCGGTACAACACGCTGCGGAGATTATGCAGCAGCTTGCTGATAAGGGAATTGAGTTCTCAGCAGTTTCAAGAAAAAATGAAAAAGCTGCAATAACAGTACATATCGAGCATAAAAGCGATCTGACAAGTGCTGCCGAAAAAGCTGTAAAAGGGCAAATACAGAAAAATCAGCCTACAGTATCAAAAACAGCTTCAAAAGAAATTATCAACCCGGAGTACTTCAAGCAGCTTAAATCATCAGAACGTCATATTCAAAGACTTCCGTCAGGTGATGCAGATAGGATAATTGCTTTTCTTGAAAGTAAAGGTATTAAGTTTTCCGCTGTAAAAGGCGAAAAATTAACATCTATAACGGTTCACAAGGATGATAGAGCAGCTATTGGTCAGGCAGTTCATGAAAATAACAAAACTGCTGCTAAAGAATACATAAATTCGGATTATTTCAAAAGTCTGCCACCGGAACAGAGGGTATATTCTCAGACAGCAGATCTGAGCACTGCTCAATCAATGATGAGTGCTCTGGATTCAGAAGCCGTGCAGTACTCTGCTGTTATTGACAATGAAAAGTCAAATGCAAGAATAACGATAGCTAAAGAAGATATTCCCAAGGCACAGAAAACAGGCTTTTTGTTTTCAAGACAGTCACAAAAAGCTTTTACTGAACAAGCCAAATCACAGAACAATGAAAGAGAAGCCACAAGAGTTTCTGAACATAAAAAAGAAAATCACACGATATAGGAGGATTAAAATTGGCAACACCAAGAACTATCGGCAATGAAATATGGTTTTCAGCTGTCGATAACAAAGATAAAACAGCATATACAATGTCCGAAGCTTTAATGAATGAAGCTGCTGACAAGCTTGAATTATCAGGTATAAATTATTATGCATTTACCGTGAGCGCAAACGGAAGAACTGCTGCACGAATCTGCATTAATACTAAAGATACTGAAAAATTTGAAGCAATACTCGGAAGTAATACTGTCAACGTACTTAAAGCAACTGAACTTGCGAAGCCGTATTCTCCGCCTGAGAAAAATATTATCGGCAATGCTGAATACAGATACATACCGGATAAGAAGTATCACACATCCGGAGCTGATGTTGCACTCAGAGTTGCTCAGGAGCTTGAACGTGAGGGTATACAGTTCTCAGGCTGCGTATACGGACCGAAGAAAACCGTTCTCACGGTCAGCAAGTCAAGCTATAACAGGCTTCTTGAAATCGAAAAAGAGGTCATTCATGCAAGAAAACATACATTTTATGAAGTTATCGGAAAAAGGAGCGAAAAGGAAAATGCCGAAGCACAGCATAGTGAAGATAAACGGAAATTACAGGATAGCAGAGATGAACGAACAGACAAAACAGTATCAGATTCTTCCGGAAACAGGTCGATTCTCACAGATGCGCCTGAAATTTCTGACAGAGGAACATCCGGAGATTCTGAAAGATCTGCTGAACAGCGGAACACTGTACGATCATCTGACAGCGGTCGAGGAAATGAGTCAGGAACTGCTGCTGAAAACGGAGCAGTCAATGACAGCTCAGGACATGGAATATCTGACAGCGGAGAAGTCCGGAAACTTCATGAAGATAGTCGGTCTGAGGAACAACTACCGTCTGACAGCAGAGGAGATAATAAGGAAAGAGATAATATTCAGCTGAATATTATCGGCAATACTCCATATAAGGAGATAGAAAACAAAATATATTACAACGATATAGTCAACGAGGAGCTGTATAATAAGTACATCAAAGATACAATAGACAGTCTCGGAATTAGGTATTCCGGTCAGGTTAAGGACGGTATGCTTACATTCACAATCTCTGCCGAAGATTCGATGCTTTTTGAGAAGTATATGAATACAGCAAGAAATCTTTACCTTATAGACTCAGCCTTAGCAGAAAAAGGATTCTCAGAGGAACAGATAGCTTCACTCAGGGATCATACATCCTCTGCTGCTTCTATTGATTTTATCAGCCTTGAGCAATTCCTCAAACCTGAATACAATTCCGATCAGCTTTCACAGCTTGCCGAAAAAGCCATTGAAATGAAGAAAATCAATAATGTTTTTTCTGTTGAATATGAATCAGCATTCAAAGCTGTAAGGAAAATGATGTCGGATTTTGATATCCATATCAAGCTCGATGAGAAGAATTTCAGTGATGAACAGAAAGAACATATCCTTGCAGCAATTGAAAAGGGATTTGATTATGCTTCTTTTTCTTCACTTGACAACTCGTTTACTCCCGAAGAAATAGATACTTTTTCTGCATATATTATTGAAAATGAATTCGGCAAAGCAGTTGATTTCGTCAGAAACCGTGAAAAAAATACCGATTCTATCGAACAGAATTCTTCTGAACGTATAGATGATCAATCAGAAAAAACTGAGAGCCTGGAAAAGGAAGATTTTCAGGAATCTGAAGCACTCTCCGAAGAAAATTCTGTATCAGATTCAACTTATTCGATATATCAGCTGAAAGATGATGATGAAAGCCGTAAGCATCTGTTCTTAAACTCAGCTGACCTTGAAAAATCGGGTTATTCTCCCAATATCGCAGACTATGAGCTGAAATATACCGGTGCTCTCTCTGATATTCCTGATACAAATAAGCTTGAAGGAATTTATTACAGATTCAATATGGAGCGTCCTGATGACTTCACTGGTCATTCACTCTCTGTAAGCGATATAATCGTTATCGAGGACGAAAACAATAAAACAGCTCATTTCGTTGATTCTGTAGGATATAAAGAAATCCCTGAATTCTTTGCTGAAAGATCTGTTTTACATGAAGAAGCTGATATAAAGAATAATCGCACTGCTGATGATATAGCGATTGGTGACAGATATCAGTATAAAGACAGAGAGTATACTGTTACATCCATGAATGGCATATATCCTGATGATGTAGGTATTTCCTATAACGAAACATTATCAAATGGCACTGTATATGCTGTTACAGAAAATGTTGACAGATACAAGCTTGAACGTGAGGGTGTATATCTTGATTCTGTCGAACAGGATTCTTCTGAACGTATAGAAACTGAAAGCAAGGATAATAAACCAATTGCTTTAAATTATCAAGTCGGAGACCATGTTGAGGTTGATTTCGGGAAAAATCACTACTCAGGAAAAATAACTTATATCGGAGATACGGATGTTACTGTAACTCCCGACAACGGTTACTCATGGGAGCATCAGGTAATAAATCGTGAGATTTTTGAGCAGAATCTCAGAAAAGATGAAAGAAACGCAGCACTTTTTTCAAATGAGATTCCTGAAATCAAAGAGCTTGTTGTCGGAGATATTATCGAAGCTGAGGGCAGACAGTGGAAAGTCGAAAAAATAGACGGAGATTTTGCAATATACCTCAGTAACACCGATAAAGATGATTATCTGTCTTGTATGTCACAGATAGGTCACTGGAAAGAAAAGCTCGATTATGCTATCGTAGAAAAATCACAGAATGAGCCTGAAAAAGCAGATTTCAGTCAGCTTTCATTGTTCGATGCTATGGAAAATGCTGTATCAGCTGATCCGGAAGATAATCCGATAGTTATTGAAGAAAACGACACAAAACAGATCGAAAAGCATGATTTCCGCATAACTGAGGATATCCAGAGTGGCGGTGCTAAGGAAAAATATCATAATAATATCGCTGCAATACGGACTCTCATAACTATTGAAGAAGAAAAACGCTTGGCAACTTCCGAAGAACAGGAAATTCTTGCTAAATATGTTGGTTGGGGCGGACTTTCACAAGCTTTTGATTCTGAAAATGCTTCATGGAAAAACGAATACAATGAGCTGAAACAGCTTCTTAATAACGATGAGTACATTGCTGCAAGAGCTTCAACGACAACTTCATTCTACACCTCCCCTGTTATCATCGAGGAAATGTATAACGCTCTCGGCAACATGGGATTCAAGGGCGGTGATGTTCTTGAACCGGCTATGGGTGTAGGTAACTTCTTTGGTCTTATGCCGGAAGAAATGCGCAGCAATTCAAGGCTTTCCGGAGTTGAGCTTGACAGTATATCCGGTCGTATATCAAAACAGCTCTATCAGACTGCCGATATAAAGGTCAAAGGCTATGAAAAGACGTTATTCAGCGATAACAAGTTCGATATAGCTGTAGGAAATGTGCCTTTCGGTGACATTATGGTTGCGGATCCTCGATATGATAAACATCATTTCAAGATTCATGATTACTTCTTTTCAAAAACTCTCGATAAGGTTCGTCCCGGCGGTGTGGTTGCTTTCATAACATCAAAAGGCACTCTCGACAAGCAGAACGATTCTGTCCGCAAATATCTCGCAGAACGTGCAGAACTTGTCGGTGCAGTAAGACTTCCAAATAATGCCTTTAAATCAATTGCCGGTACTGAGGTAACATCTGATATACTCTTTTTCCAGAAGCGTGATGAGCTTGCCCCCGGTGCCGAACCTGAGTGGACTAAGCTCGGACATACTGCTGACGGATTCCAAATAAACAAGTATTTTGAACAGCATCCGGAAATGATTATAGGCAAGATTGTCGAAGGCAACAAGCTCTACGGCAATAAAGATACAATGTGCGTTCCGGTTGAGGGACAAGATCTCAGAACAGAACTAAGACGTGCACTCAGTTCAATAAAATGTGAGATCAGATCTGTTGAAAAAACGGAGAAAACAAAAAACAAGTCTGATAAGCTGACAGTATTGCCGGCAGAAGATGATATGAAGAATTTCAGCTATATAATCAAGGATACACAGCTTTATTATCGTAATAATGATGATCTTATCCCTGTAAAGAATTCTTCGGACTACAAGCGTATTTTCGGCATGGCTGAGATCAATGCAGCAGTCAGGGCGGTTCTCGATATTCAGCTCGACGGCGGTTCGGATGCTCAGGTTAAGGCTGCTCAGGAGAAGCTCGCAGAAAAATATGACAGCTTTACCGCTAAATTCGGCAGTCTCAACGACAAGGCTAATGTAAAAGCTTTCAGGGAAGATGTCTCCTCTCCCCTTCTGCAATCTCTTGAAAAAGTAGAGAAAGGCAAAGTAGTCGGAAAAGCTGATATTTTCTACAAAAGAACAGTACGTCCGAAAACAGAAATAACAAGCGTTTCTACATCACAGGAAGCTCTTGCGATCTCGATTTCAGAAAGAGCAAAGGTTGACCTTGATTATATGCAGAGACTTACAGGATTTGACCGGAACAAGCTTATTTCTGAGCTGCACCGGGTTATATATCCAAATCCGGAGAAACTCGATGAACAGGGAAATCCTGTATATGAAATGGCTGACGAATATCTGTCAGGCAATATACGAAACAAGCTTGCTGCTGCCGAAGCTGCTGCGGAAAAAGATATTCTTTTCTCATCCAATGTAGAAGCTCTCAAGGCTGCAATGCCCGAAAGACTGAATGCCGGAGAAATTGATATACGTCTGGGTGCAACATGGATTCCTACAGAATACATACAGCAATTTATGAACGAAACTTTCAAAACTTCATACAGCTTGCTGCCGAGTAAATACAGGATGAGAAACAACTCTGCTATCACTGTAAATTACAGTCCGCACACTGCAACTTGGAGTATATCACATAAAACTGCTGATAAATTCAATGTTACATCATCAACAACCTTTGGTACTGAAAAAAGAAATGCGTATTATCTCCTTGAAGATGCACTCAATCTCAAAGATACCAAAGTCATGAAAAAAATCGAGCTTCCTGACGGTACAGAGAAAAGTGTTCTCGATGATAAAGCTACAGCTGCTGCAAGACAGAAGCAAAGAGCTGTCAAAGAAGCTTTCAAGGACTGGATATTCAAGGATCCGGAGCGCAGAGAATTCCTCGTTGAACGATACAACGTACTGTTCAACAGCACAAAACCTCGTGAGTATGACGGTTCGCATCTCTCATTCCCCGGAATGAATCCTGATATTACTTTGAAAGAACATCAGAAAAATGCTATTGCTCATGCTCTTTACGGCGGTAATACGTTGTTTGCACACGAAGTAGGTGCCGGCAAAACATATGAGATGATCGCAACAGCTATGGAAGGTAAACGTCTTGGACTACACAATAAGTCTCTTATGGTTGTTCCAAATCATCTTACTGAGCAGATGGGACAGGATTTCCTGAAGCTTTACCCTAATGCCAACATTCTTGTTGCCACAAAAAATGATTTCACAAAGGAAAAACGTCAGCAGCTCTGTGCAAAGATCGCCACTGGCAGCTTTGATGCTGTAATTATCGGTCATTCACAGATAACTAAGATTCCTGTATCTATCGAAAGGCAGCAGAAAACCATTCAGGAGCAGATTGATGATCTCCGTAACGGCATAATCGAGCTTAAATCTCAGGAGGATGCTAAGTTCACTGTAAAGCAAATGGAAAAAACAGTTAAGAACTTAGAAACAAAGCTTGAGAAGCTCCAGAGTGATAAACAGGATGATGTAGTTACTTTTGAACAACTTGGTATTGATAAAATGTTCGTAGACGAAGCCCACGAGTTTAAAAATCTGTTCTTAACAACAAAAATGACCAATGTTTCGGGCATTTCAACGAATCAGAACACAAAGAAAACTCCTGATCTGTACGCAAAATGCCGTTATCTGGATGAAGTGACTGGGAATCGAGGTGTCACATTTGCAACCGGTACTCCTGTTGCAAATTCAATGACGGAAATATACACAATGCAGAAATATCTGCAAAGTGATCGTCTTGAAGAACTCGGATTAAAGCACTTCGATTGTTGGGCATCGAACTTCGGTGAAACTGTTACTGCCTATGAGGTACGTCCGGCTGGTACAGATTACCGTATGAAAACCCGATTTGCTAAGTTCAACAACATTCCGGAGCTTATGGCTCTGTTCAAGGAAGTTGCAGATATCAAGACTTCCGATCAGCTTAACCTTGATACTCCTGAATGCGTAACAGAAACTATTGTTGCCAAGCCTACAAAGATACAGTGTGATATTGTAGAAAAGCTTGCTGAACGTGCAGACAGGATTCAGAATGGTGCTGTTGACAGTTCAGTGGACAATATGCTCTGTGTTACGAATGACGGAAGAAAGTGCGGTCTTGACCAGAGACTTATTAATCCTATGCTCCCCGATGAACCGGGCACTAAAGTTAATCTTTGCGTTGAGAATGTATTCAATATCTGGAACGATACTAAGGAAAATCGACTTACACAGCTCATATTCTGCGATATGGGAGTTCCGAACATTAAGGCTGATAAAGCTAAGTCTGATCCTGACGAAGCTGAAAAAGCCAATGATGAAGCTATAGAAGAAGTCGGAAAGATTTCAATTTATGACGATATCCGTGAAAAGCTTGTGGAAAAGGGAGTTCCGAGAGAAGAAGTGGCATTTATCCATGAAGCAAAGAACGAAGCTGCAAAGGCAGAAATGTTTGCAAAAGTCCGTAATGGCGATATACGAGTTCTTATAGGCTCTACTGCCAAAATGGGATGCGGTACAAATGTACAGACAAAGCTTGTTGCTCTGCATGATCTGGATGCTCCGTGGAGACCGGCAGATATGGAACAGCGCCGTGGTCGTATGGTAAGACAGGGAAATGAAAACAAAAAAGTCAATCTTTTCCGCTATGTTACTGAGAAAACATTTGACAGCTATCTGTTCCAGACTCTTGAAAACAAGCAAAAATTCATAGGTCAGATCATGACTTCAAAATCTCCGGCAAGAAACTGCGCCGACGTCGATGCAGCAGCACTTTCATACTCTGAGGTCAAGGCTCTCTGTGCCGGAAATCCTCTCATAAAGGAGAAAATGACTCTGGAAAATGAAATTGCAGAGCTTAAAATGATAAAATCAAGCTACGACAACCAGCACTATCAGCTTCAGGACAACGTACTGAAAAAATATCCTGTCGAACTTGAAAAAGTTACAAGAAACATATCATGGGTTAAGGATGATATTCAGTTCCTTGAAAAACATCCGGATAAGTTTGATTCAGACGGTAAAAAGATACTTGATATCAAGATAGGCGAAAGCTCCTACAGTGACCGAGAAGCTGCCGGCAAAGCTCTTACAGAAATTATCACGAAAAACAGCATTGGTACTCCTGATACGATGTTTAAAGTCGGTGAATACAAGGGATTTACTCTCAGAGTATCATTCAATTCATGGCTTCATCAGTACAATGCTGAACTGAAACGTGAGAATGCGACATATACGTTCAATCTTGGTACATCCGCAAGCGGAAATATATCAAGAATTGAAATCGCTATATCCGGATTATCCAAGGTATTGAGCGATGCAACAACTCGTGAATCCGAGCTGAAAACGCTGATTTCAGATGGTAAAATTGAAATGAATAAGCCATTCCCACAAGCTGCGGAGCTTCATGATAAACAGGAGCGTCTTGCTCAGATCGAGCTTGAACTACAGCCGAAAGAAAAAGGCTCAGAAAAGGATATCGACAGCAGTAATTCAAAATTGGTATCAGACAGCAGCTCAAAAGCACTGTTTTCACGAAGCGTTCAGCGTGACTTTGCCGAAAAAGCCGGAAATATCAAATCGGATGCACCTGAAAAAGAATCTATATAAATGATTAAGCGGAGCTTTTTGACTCCGCTTTCTTTATATATGTAGAAAGTGTGTCATGGTGACACAATGTTAAATTTGGTGCGATTATCTGTCGGGATTTACCGCCCGGCTTGGTTTTGGGTACTATTTACTTACAATGCCATCAACATAAAGACCGCCATTCTTCTTAGCATTACTCATCAGACATAAGAACGTGTCCATAAGTTCTGCAAAAGTATCATCTTCTGTGTAATATTCAAGTTCATCATCTTCGGTATTAGCCTTTATATCACCGTCAGCAACTCCGGAAATAAGCCAATCCATAAAGATATTCTCATCATTAACAGCTCTTGCGATAGTTTCCATCGCCTTTACAAATTCGATACGTTTCATTGTGCTAAGTTCATTTTCTGTAAAGTTGATTTCTGCCAATCGGAAATTGAAATCCTGTTCACATCCTTTATAGCTCACCCTCATTCCGATTGTTCCTTTCCGTCAGCTACAACCAATGTAAAGTAGTTGTCAATTACAACGTAGTCCCCTACGTTAATATCGCAGCTGCTTACTGTCTTGCATCCTCTCGGACTATTGTCCTTTTTGTTGTATGTGCTGCAAGTAAGTTCTGAGATTCTAATTGTCCTCTTTGCCATTTTTGTTTCCTCTTTTCTAATTTAGTGGGTTATCCCTAACCTCTATATATAGTATAACATATATGGGTACATATATCAATTGACAAAACTACAAAATTTTCATAGATATATGTACACACATATATGCATTTTGTATATGGACACATATATGTATTTGTGCTATAATTATCTTATTAAAATAATCATTTTGGAGGTATATATGTCTACATCAGATGCTCAGAAGAAAGCAACGAATAAATATCTTGAAAAATTCGAGGATATAAAAATCAGAGTGCCAAAGGGAAGTCGTGATAAGTATAAAGATTATGCAGCTCTCAAGGGCATGAGCTTGAACAACTTGATTATAGCTCTCATTGAAGCAGATATGACAAATAACAAATCATAACTCTTGTTATATGGAAAACTAAATCTAAATCTATCAATCATATTAAAGCTATTTAATTGTTTAGAAGCCAAGCTGACCATAAAGGAGGAACAACAAATGGAATATTTTATTACGCTTGAAAAGGAAGTAATGTCAGAGGTCGCAGCAAGTATAATTGCGACTATATCAAGATATATGATTAGTAAGGGGATGCAGAATGATGATAAACATCCTCTTAATATCATTGAAAATATGCTCTATACGCTCAAAGATTCATTAATAGGCAAGGAATATACAATTGAAGAATTAAAGCGAATACAAGCAAAATTGGAATTTTCTCGTGACTATGTAAATGAGGTAATAAAAAATAATGAATGACGGAACATACTCAAGAGAAGCTCTGAATTATACCATTGAGAGTGTTTATAGACATCTTATAAGCCAAAAGAGCATTAAAGCAGATCCTGTTGCATTTGTTTTAGGCGGTCAACCCGGTGCAGGTAAAACAGGACTTCAAGATATTATGAAAGCTCAGTGTGATGGAAATCTTATTGTCATCAATGGAGATGAATTCCGTGAATTGCATCCTAATTATCAAATACTACAAGAAAAATACGGGAAAGACAGCGTAGACTACACAAATGATTTTTCAGGTAAGGTTACCGAAGCTCTTTTGTCAAGACTTAGAGATGAAAAATACAATGTTTTGGTAGAAGGAACGCTGCGAACAGCAGAGATCCCATTATCTACTTGTAAAGGATTTAAAGATAATGGATATAATGTTACTCTCGGTCTAATTGCAGTAAAACCTGAAATATCATATCTAAGTACTATTCTTAGATATGAAAAGCAGCTTGCTGCTGGAAAACAACCAAGAGCAACCGCAAAAGATAAACACGACTATGTTGTGGAACATTTGCCAAGTAATCTGAGTAAGATTTACGATAGCAAGAAATTTGACAATATTGTAATTTATAACCGTGAAGGAATATGTCTTTATGATATGGAAAAAGCAAATACCACTTCTCCGCAAATTGTAATACAAGATGTATTGCAAGGAAAATGGTCACAGCAAGAGCTTGACCAATTCATTGCCATAGGCAATATAACGCAGCAGCTAATGGAACAACGGAACGCAGCTGAAATTGATGTGTTTAAGGCAAATATATTCAATAATAAGGTGATTTTAGAAATTGCTCAAAGTAATAGTTTGAATTTTCCGAAACCCGTCTTAGAACCTAAAATTGACTCCCCTGAACAATCCACCAAGAGAGCATCTATGTTTTCCAGAGCTGCTCAGAAGTCTTTTGTCGAAAAGTCAGCTGAACGTCCCCAGTACAGCAACAAGAACAAAAACGATATAGAACATTAAAGTGTGTCACTGTGACACACTTTTTTTCTAATCTATTGCCAAACCTAAACTTCTATGTTATAATAAGGATAAGAAATATGTTTTCTTTAGCGAGGTGTTATCAATGGAATATAATCTGCCTGAAAGGGTAGTAAGGGATATAATTAAATTCTCAAAAAAGCATGATATAGAAAAAGTGATTCTTTTCGGCTCTCGTGCAAGAAAAAACAATTCAGAAAGAAGCAATATTGATATTGCCGTAAGCGGTGGAAATTATCTTGATTTTTACTTTGATATCAAGGAAAACTCTCATACCTTGCTTATGTTCGATATTGTTGACCTTAGCAGAAGCATTAGTCAGGAGCTGCAAGATGAGATTGATAGGGATGGTGTAGTGATATATGAAAAAAGTTGATAATTTTTCTAATTGCCTGAATGTACTTAAAAACGCTGATTTTGAATTAGCATATCAGAACGAAATATACAGAACTGGTATTATCGGTCAATTCAACTTAACCTTTGAACTTGCGTGGAAAGCTCTTCAAGCTGTTTTAAGAGAGCATGGAGTTGAAAGCTCTGATACGGGTTCTCCTCGTGAGATTTTACAGCTAGGTTATAAATTCGGGTTCATCAATGACGCGGAATTATGGCTTGTTATGCTTAAAAAGAAAAATACTTCCGTACACATTTACAGCGAAGATGAAGTTGATGAAATGCTTCTGCTGATAAAAGACAGCTTCATATCTGCGTTTATTTCTCTTGAAAACACATTAAAATCCAAATTATCTGAATTTGAAGAATCAATCTGATTAACTGATAAAAGTGTGTCACCGTGACACACTTTTTTTGTTGCAAAAATTGGACAATCATGTTATACTTAAAAAGAAAAATGTTTGATTAGGGTGGTCTTTATTTTCCAAACGTCCGGAAAATCAAAAAACAACTCTAAACGGACAGAATTTAGATATCCCGATAGAGTACACTCTATTCGGACAAAATGGAGAGATATTATGAGTAAAACATACATCGGATACGCTCGTGTATCAACTAATGAGCAGAACGAAGCTCGTCAGCTTGAATCCTTTTCAGAATACTCTGAAAAAATATCAAAGGTATTTATTGACAAGATAAGTGGTAAAAATATGAACCGTCCTCAGCTCAAAGCAATGCTCGATTACGTCCGTGAAGATGATGTAATAGTTGTATCAGATTTCTCACGACTTGCTCGAAGCACAAAGGATATGCTGCAAATCGTTCAGGAGCTTACTGATAAAGGAGTGGCTCTCATCAGTATAAAGGAAAACGTGGACACTGATACACCACAAGGAAAATTTATATTGACGATATTCGCTGCATTAGCTGAACTTGAACGAGAAACTATACTACAACGGCAGCGTGAAGGAATCGCTATTGCTAAAAGGCAAGGTAAATACAAAGGACGCAAACCTATTCCCTATAATGAAGAACAATTAAGATTAGAGTGTCAGAAGTGGCGAAACGGAGAACAGTCTGCTGCGGATACTATGAAAAAACTCGAAATCAAGAAAAATAGGTTCTATCAGATTGTAAGAAAGCTTGGAATATAAAAAGTGTGTCACGGTGACACACTTTTTTCTTGAAAGAAGTTGACATTTCCGAAAATATAGGATATAATAATGAAGATAAACGTAGACTTATCGTATGGAAACTTTATGTTTCTGTAAAAAGAGGTAGTCCCTACCGTATAAGTGGGAGTTTTAAAAGCAGTAGTCCCTACTGTGAGTGGGAGTTTTAAAAGCAGTGGTCCCTACTGTGAGTGGGAGTTTTAAAAGCAGTGAGTCCTACTGTGAGTGGAAACTTTTAAGAAAAAGCTACGGTTAACCCCGTAGCTTTTAGTTTATTATAAGGAGATTTTATGAAGCAAAAAAGATTATCGATATACCAGATAGATATGAAATATGTTCGTGACTTAGCCAAAGTAGACGATAAGGCTGCTGAACGTCCTCAGCACAGCAACAAAAACAAAAACGATATCGAACATTAAAGTGTGTCACCGTGACACACTTTTGTTATAGTTCTTTAATTGCAATTTTATTGACTTTTACGGCTATATAGGGTATAATAGAGATAAGAAATAAAAAGGAGGAATATAGATTATGAACAATATGCATTCTTCATTTGACACATTCAAAAGCAATGTATGCCATAGAGTTAAAGATATGGGCGATATACCATTTATTATTGAGATCTTAAAATCAAATATAATTGTCGATTACTTTAATAAAAAAATGTATGCAGAAAGTCTATATCTTCTTGCTATGATTGATTATCTCAGCCGGTTAAATAATGTTCCGATATGCACCAACTATGATAAACTTCGTTCGTGCAGACTTGAAAAGACCTTATATCCAGCAAGTCTAATATTAGATTCACATATAACAAACAATCCCAATATGCTTAACGAATGCTACGAAAATTCAATTCCTGAATTCAAACGATTTAATATCGTTGAAAATGAGGTGAGGAACGTTGTATGATGTGTATTTTTCCAGTGAAAATTTAGATACTTATCTTAAGGAATTAGCAAAAGAATTTCGAAAACTAAACGGAAAAGCCATGCCTGCTGAAATCATTCTAATAGGTGGAGCAGCAATACTTGCTAATTATGGTTTCAGAGATATGACATACGATATAGATGCTGTAATATCAGCTTCATCAGCAATGAAAGATGCAATAAACAGAGTTGGAGATAAGTTTAATCTTCCTAATGGTTGGCTTAATTCTGATTTTATGAAAACAAAATCCTTTTCTTCCAAGCTTGCACAATACTCAAATTATTACAAAACATTTTCAAATGTTTTAACCGTAAGAACTATCTCTGCCGAGTATTTAATCGCAATGAAGTTAATGTCAGGCAGACCATATAAACATGACTTATCAGATGTATCTGGTATTTTAATGGAACACCAGAAAAGAAATGCACCATTATCATTTGAGCAAATTCAAAATGCAATAATTAATTTATATGGAAGCATGGATGAAGTACCCGTTCATTCTTTAAATTACCTGAAATCAGCACTCAATACAGAGAATTTAGAACAATTTATTATTGATTCAAAAAAATCCGAACAAGATGCAAAGGTAAAACTCGTTCATTTTGAAGAAAAATACACTGGTGTTCTTAATGAAGGAAATCTTCATCAGATATTAAACGATCTATCAAATAAACAAAAAAATTCAAAACATGATGTACTATCATTCTCAAGAGCTGCACAAAAATCCTTTGCTGAAAAGGCTGCTGAACGTCCCACTCAACATTATAATAAGAACAAAAACGATATTGAACGTTAAAGTGTGTCACGGTGACACACTGAAAAAAGCAGACCATTGCGGTCTGCTTTTTATTGTTATATCCACATATCTTCTCTGATATCATCAAGAAAAAAACATAGATCTTCAGTTTTATCACTCAGAAAATCCATTATTAATTCGGGAGCCATCAAGATAAGATCAATAGCTCCACATCCAAAAAGAGTACCAATCATTAACATAAGGCTTATTTCGCCATTCAGATAAACAAGAATTAGCCCTATTACCGCAACCGCTGTCATAACCCCAAAAATCAATCTCAACCAAAAGCCTATAATTTCTAATGGACTAAGTATAAGCACAATAATAAGATTTCCTATTTTTATAGCTGCTTCAAGCAAAAATATAATTATGGTCGCAATAATTTTGAATGGGAATAATATTGCCATTCTCTTGTACCTCCCATATATCAGCTTAGTGTGTCACCGTGACACATTATTTTACTTCCTCGATTTCCCAATACTTGCTATCAGGTACAAGTTCTTCGGCTTTTGCTGCAAACTGCACCTTTACTGTTTCATCGCTGACAAGCATTTTCTCATCTTCAAACAAAATATTTGAGACTTCTGCACGATAGTAAAGGTCAAGAACCTCTCCGGTTCCGTAGCGTTCTACTGTCAGTTTATAAATGTTATATACCATATTTTCCGGCAGCATACTTGCAGATGTATCATTATAGCTGCTTGCTGTTCTCTTAGCAAGGTAAGTCTTTTCAGCCTTGAAATCTTTGATTGTAATATAATGGGTATTTCCCATAATATCATACTTCCAACCATAAGCATCATTTACACTACCGCTTTCATAATCATTCACCAAAATATCAGCATAATCCTTCGCAGAATCTTTGATCTCATTCATTTTCGCATCAGTAAGCTTCTGAATTTCAGCCTTGTCTACATCTGATGTATTATCAAGAAAAACCTTAGTTTTAAGTCCATGAACGATTACAGGGGTTTCTGTATAATACCAGAGATTTTCTTCAATGTATTTGAGTTCATTTGTATATTTCTGCTTAAACACATCTTGTAATGAGTTTTCGTATACAGACAATTCAACTTCTTCTCCATTAATAAGATCATCTGGCTTAATATTATACTTATTTTTCTTGTTTTTTACTGATACTGAGAAAACTGTCTCCAGTATCTCTGGCGTTACACCGTTCCCAAGATCGTCAGCAATTCCTTTCCAGTCAACAATAACTTCCGCATCAGAATCGTGTTCATATCCAACAAAATTTATTGTAACATAATCCTCAAGATAGTATCCGTCATAAGGTCTGTCAGTATGATATTTTATTCCGGATTCTGTGTCATCTTTTCCTGAAACAGAATCCTGATAATCATCATGAAGCTTCTGCCAATCAACTGTTTCTCTTTCCGTTGTTGAAGGTACAGCAGTACCGGATAATGCCGGAGTCGTTCCATAAGTTGCACTTTTTTTGTTTTCTTCCTTTGAGCTTGATGATTTCTTATCACCGCAGCTCACAAGACCGGCAGATAAAGCAAGTGCCATAAAAAATGTAATTACCCTTCTGATTTTCATATTTATCCAACCTTTCCTATACATTAATGTTTATATTCTGGCTTCACTATTATATAATAATTTTACGATGATGTCAAGCATTGATGTCATTATGATAATGCAATATCTATTCGATATACGTTATTATAAATAAGAGGTGAAGCGCAAATGGAAAAAGAACTGTTCTCTCTGGGCGATAAAATCAGACTGCTCCGTGAAAAATCCGGACTTACACAAGCTGCACTTGCAAGAGAACTCGGCATTTCCCGATCAGGTGTAAACGCATGGGAAATGGGACTTTCTGTTCCGCAAGTCCAGTATATTGTTGCCCTTGCAAAGCAATTCAAAGTATCTTCCGATTATATTCTTGGTATCGAGGAAACTTCGTCCGTTTCCATAAGCGGACTGACTGAAAAACAGATGTCCGCTGTAATAGAGCTTATCAATTGTTTCCGTTCATCTGACTGAAATACATTTCCAGTGCTTTTCTGACGGTTTCTTCAAACTCCTCATCTGATACATCGGGTTCAAAGTAATCATGCACAACTGAATCGCTCACAAATCGCTGTACAGGCTTCTGTACAGCTTTTTTGTGCTCAAACAATGTCCGTATATCATGCTCTGATAGCTCGCTGTCAGCGTCTTCTGAGAGCGTTCTGAGCTGTTTTGCCATTGCTGCTGATAATGTTTTCCCTGTTTCATACAGAACCAGAGCAAGAGCTGTCTGCTCGTCCTCAGTGAGCTGTGAAATTGTATCTACAGCTCCGATATTGATTATCTTATTATCGGTCAATTCCTGAAGCTCCGGGATAAGGGTGCTGACGTTGATATACCTGTACATTGTTTTCCTTGATATATCAAATTTCGATGCAATTTCCTCAGCTGTCAGTTCTTCATCTTTCCTGAGTTCCATATATCGTGCAAATATTCTGCCGTATTCGCTTGGAAGTGTTCTGTCTCTCTGGATATTGCTCTCGGCAAGCACAGTATACATCTGCTCGTCCGTGTATTTGCGAATGATACACGGAACTTTGAGCTGTCCTATTGCCTTTGCAGCTGCAAGCCTGTGATGTCCAGCTATAATCTCATAAAGATCTCCTTTAGCTCTGACTGTCAGCGGAGTTACAATTCCTATATCCTTTGCACTTGCAGCTATCTGAGCAACTTTTTTCTCATTCAGCCTGAACGGCTGAGAGTTGCCGTATTCATCCACAAACGGCACAAGCCTTGTTGTCTCGATGTAAATAACCGTCTCTTTATTACTGCCCCACACGCTTGTATAGCTCTCAGCAAGCTCGTCCGGGATATTATCCTCAACTCTATCTTCGGCAGCCTTACGGCTGTTTTTTAATGCTGTGAAATCTATTTTTGCCATTTTTGAATATTCCTCCGGTTTTACTCTATCGGAACAAGTCGATATTTTATTCCATCTATTTCGATTTCTCTATATAATGGATTTTCCAATGGTTCCATATCATATTCTTCTGGAAATGATATTTTGTTTTCGGATATTTTTACGAGATAATCATCTTCATCGATATTTCTAAAAGGGTATGTAACATCAACGATGTACATAATCCAAATGTCTTTGAAATTGCTATTAATTATTTCATTGGTCTTTTGCATTTCTGAAGTTAATCTCGTCCAATCAGAAGCAATTTTATTTGACATTTTCCATTCTTCAATAATTTCAAGTTGTTTTTCTTTATAATCATCAAAAAAAACTTTAGTCTTGAAAGCAAACATTAAGAGAAAAGTTCCTGACAAACAAGCTATAATAATTGAAATTTTCACCATTGTATCATTATATCGCTTACATCCAATTCTTATCATTATGAAACATATTATTATAATAATAACGAATAGCATAGTTTTACTCCTTTTGTTAAGTGTGTCACGGTGACACATTTTATTCTTCTCCGTACTGTTCCTTGTAAAACTGCTCAAATCCGGGATAAGCTTTTTCAAAATGCTTGAAAGTGATCTCACTTGCTTTTCCGGGATCAAAATCATCACTCATTGTTTCTATGACCTCTGCTTTTATATCATCTTTTATCGGTTTTTGCAATTCATAGTTAATAGATGATATAAGGTTGTCGCATATCAATTCCGAATCAGGATCAATAGAACTGATAATCTTACCTATAAGAGTAGCTATTGCTATCATTCGTTGCCACTCTGTATCATATTTATCAGGCAGACTGATTATTTCTCTGATAGCTTTAACTACTTCATCGTTTCTCAGACTTTCATGAACTGCCTGAAATTCATAAGCTTCTTTATCCATTATATTTTCCTCCCTGAGTGTGTCACCGTGACACACTCATTATTTGTAAATATGTATTTCCTTTTCAATATGGTTAATAGTATAAATATGAGAACCAACCTGACGCAGTATGTAATTATTATTCGTATCTTCTTCAAGAAGATTTTTATATATAAACCTTCCTTCTCTCCTTTCAATAGTATATCCAGAGATTGCATATGCTTTAATATCTCTATAAAACCTTATATTAGGTTTTAAAAAAACTACAGATCCTAATATTAGTATGAGCAATAAAAACAGTTCCCCCACATATGTTATAAGAAACCACAATACAACCATAAAAATAATTATAAAAACACCTATAAATAATTTTTTTAATTTCACAGTTCAACCTCCCTAAGTGTGTCACCGTGACACACTTGTATTATTCATAACGCTCTCCCTGAGCTGAAGAACTCTCTTACGAAGCAGTTCATTTTCTTCTTCAAGCAACGCAAGCTTCTCATCTCTGAATTTATCCTTCTGCTTTTTCCTCTGCCGGAGATTATATACTCGCAGAGCTGTCTTTTCCCTGTCCGATTCCTTACGGCAGATTTCACAGTACTTTACACTCAGATGCCGATACCAGTCTGTTGTGCTGATATCAGAAATCATAGCACCACATCGTTTACAATATTTAATATCTGTCATAATAGGCTCCCCTCCCCCGTCAAATTTGATAGTTTTCGTTACAGTTTTCGTTACACCGGTCACTCAAATTTCTGATCTGCTGGCGCAGTAGGGTACGCAGTCTTGCACGCTCTGAGTAAGCTATTTTTAACATTTCCTCAGATGCACCATTAACTCCGTCAACAAATAAATCATACTTGTATTTGTTTCCGAGACTGCTCATCCACTCACATGAGATGAACTTCCCATGTTCATCCGGTGAGCATATCGAAACATCTGTAATCATTTCTTCAATTGCTGCAAGTTGTTCCTTAGTAGAGTTAATCTCATCAATTGCTTCTGATACTGACAAGAATTCGATATCCTCATCAATATTTTCTTCATCAGAAGTATTCATGGATTTAAAAAACAGATAAGTGAAGCCTACAAGAAGAATAACATATATTATCTTTTCGATCATTTTTTCCTCCGTATACTTGACGGAAGTCTGAGAGTAGGATATAATAAATATATCAGACTTCCGTCTGGTGTGACAGAGCAGAACCGACAGTGTAGGAGCTTGGCGGTCTGCTCTGTTTTTCATTTAGTCAAATCTTTTCAAATGCTTTATAATCTTCACAGTGATCACAATACTAATTACAGTAAATATCACTGCAAACAGCAACATTGCCATATTTCCTTTGGGCAATCCTGTTAGTTGCACAAACATCTCAAGTACAGTGTCTCCAAACTTATATACAAGAAAAATTACCCCTGCTAACAATGCAAGAACTATCAATATCAATAATACTATTGCCATAACATATCCTCCTGTTTTACATAAATTATAATGTGTCACCGTGACACACTTCATCAATAATTGCGCAGAAATACAATCCTTCTTGTTCCCTTTCTTTATCCACCTCTAAACACTTGGCATAATAATCATCTCTAACATAAGACAAACTTTTTTCTATACGTAGGATTGAAATAGCTTCTACAATGATATATATATAAAATATACAGGCAGCTATATATATAAAATAATTAAATTTCTTTGCGGTACAATCAGTCATAACCACGCTTAAAAAAATTGTTGCAATAAAAGCCATAAAGAAGCACTTAATAAAAGCCATAAAGAAGCACTTTTTATCATTCTTTATTTTATTATTTTCTTTGGATATTTTGTTTTTTTCTGCATACAACACCTTAGCTTTATCAATGTACTTTTCAATTCTATTTGTCTCTGCAATATCAAGTTTAAACCTTTTATGAAAAGTATTTATGGAAATAAGAAGTTTATTATAGCCTGTCATCATATCAAAACTGCCCAAAAATTGAGTTGGTATTCTTTTAAATTTTTCATAAGAAAAAAGTATTAATCCTATATCTGTTCCATCCCCACATAAAACCACCATATCATCGACTTCAAAGACAGTGTCATCTACAACAAACTTCTCTGTTACACAATATACCCCCATTCTGTCCTTCAGAGGTTTGAAATCTTCCATTTCACCTATTATCTGTGATAATGAACATTCACGCAAATTGTACATATTGCTTTATCCTTTCCAAGTGTGTCACCGTGACACACTTATTTTTCTGTAATGCTGAGTACTTCATCTGTAAACTCCATGAATGCCTTTCCGAGTGAGCTGCGTTCATCAAATACACAGCTTGTCTGATTGAGCACTGCTGCTTCGGTCTGTGCCGGACAGTACGGTAGGGCTGTCCTGAACGTCAGCTCATCGTACTCACTGCGAATAGATTCTGCAAGCGATGTATTAACTGTGGTTCGCTGAATTTTGTTCAGCAGAACTCCAAGAACTCTCAGGTCTCTATTCGTTGTATTATTGATTGAAGCAACCTTGTCAAGCATTTTGTCCAGTCCGTTGTAAGCGTAAATTCCAAGATCAACCGGGATAATGACATAGTTGCTTGCATTCAGGGCATTACTGATAAGCAGATCGAGTATTGTCCGACAGTCAAGAAGTATGTAGTCATATCCGGCGAATACTTCATTGCAAAGTAGTCTGCGGAGCACAAAATTACTGTCATTCTCTGTATCGTTTGCAATAGTTCCGGTAATGTTCGTGAGCATTGGCGATGAAGGAATGTAGTCCACTCCGTTTCCGCACGTTCTTATTGCTTCTGCGTAATCAATCGGGATTCCGGCAACTGTGTTATAGATAAGCTCAGCACTTGTAGGACGTCCGTCCTTAACATATCCAAGAGCATGAGAAGCATTCTGCTGCTGATCGAGGTCAACCATAAGGACTTCCTTTCCTCTTTTCGCAAGACCTCCCGCAAGATTTATGGTAGTAGTTGTCTTTCCTACACCGCCTTTTTCAGAGCATATTGAAATAATAATAGGTTTATTCGGCATTTTAATTTTCCTCCTTTTCGTTAAGTGTGTCACCGTGACACACTTCATCAACAATAGTGATATATTCATCGAAATGCAGTATTGTATGAATATCAGTATTCTCGTACTCACTGCCACCAAGCTCTATGGCGGTATCACGGTCACAGTATCTTCGATTTCCTTCAAGCCACATTCTCATATTAATCCTCCTTTTCATCAAGTGTGTCACCGTGACACACTCAGAACGGAACATCCTCGCCCAAGAGGATTTCCTCATATTCTTCAAGGTTAAAATCTTCAATTCCCTTGTTTATAGTTTCTTCTTCCTCATCATAAGCTTCATCAGACTTCACAGTAGATTTCTTATCACCGGCAAAATACGCTCTTGCAACCTCAACATTAGAAATGAATTTCAATTCATTGTCCTTTGATGTATAGGATGCAACTCTGAGCGAGCCTTCTGCGATCATCAGCTTGCCTTTCACAAAGTTACGGCATATAAACTCAGCTGTTCCTCTCCATGCTGTCATGAAAATGAAATTTACCGGTCTTTCACCGCCTTCTTTGAAGAATTCACCTTCATTGGCAAGTATAAACTTGCAGTACGGAACTCCTTTATCCGTACTTTGCAGAACCGGATCCGCTGTGAGTCTGCCCATGATAATTACTTCGTTCAACATAAATATTTCTCCTTTTTAGCATTATATTGCTTTTTGATTTTTGTGAACTTCCGTTCTTTTTGTTTTTCAAGTGTGTCACCGTGACACACTTAATTATCTTCATACAGTTCAATACTGCACGTTTCCGTATTGTACACAAAATCTGCACTTGCTCCAGTACAATCGGTAAGCCTTATTCCATCCTCGATAAGCTCCAACTGCTTCACTCCTGAGGGTTCGAATTCTCTTTGCAGATGCCTCAGAACCTTGAACTGCGTTATGGTATCGCAATGAATATGATTCATAATACTCCCTTTCCGTGTGTCACCGTGACACACTTTATTTATTACTTGAGCTTGAGTGCTGAATAAACGATACAAGCTCATTATACACATCATCAAGCGACTTCATAAGAAGATGATGAATCCACTCCCCTTCTTTCGTAGCGCAATGCAGATAATCTTCATACATCTCACCGTAAATAGTCTTAACAGCAAGAATTTTTCCTGCAATTTCGTGTAAATCGTTCATAAATCTACCTCCTTAGACTTGCAAAAGGAAAGCGAATGTGCTATAATTTACTTGCAATTCCCTTTGCGGATTTGTGGTATAGAACAGTCTGAGAACTTTGGTCGGTGGTCAGACTGTTCTTTTTTTGTGTCACCGTGACACACTTTATTCTTTTGCAGCTTCAAGGCTGTTTATAACATCGTCAAGGCTGTCTTTCATATCACTGAACACATCGTATGCTTCATCAAGATTGTTGGCAGCACTTTCAATCTGTGTATATCGCTCTGATTCCTGTAAACTCTCAGGGATATTATCCAGAGCTTCATTCTCATCGTCCTTAATGGTTTCAATATCTCCGAGAAGATCGCTCATAGCTTCGACGAGCTCATATAATCTTTCCAAGACTTTTGAAATTTCTTTTCTACGTGTTGCATTCATTATTCTTCCTCCTCATGCAAATATTTCAGCATATTATCAACCTCTGCAACAATCAGATTTCTCGAAAATACTTCGCAAAAATATTTTTTTGCTGTTTTTCGGTCAACACTGAATTCTTCTTCGATTTTATCAAGATAGTATCCTGTCAGATCGTTGATCTCGATATTAGTACCTTTCCAGTCTTTTAACCATTCCTTCATTATTTCCTCCTGAGTGTGTCACCGTGACACACTTAATGTTTATTGCACCAATATTATATCATACTGGGTACAGTATGTCAATATGTTTTTTTACATTTTTTAGTATAGAAATTTCAAGACCATTTTTGTGCACTTTGTATAATGGACACAGTATGAAAAATGTGATATACTAAAAAAAATAGTTTTAGCATTAAGGAGGATTGTATGGAGAAAGAAAAGAAAGAACCAAGATACATAAGAGGTAAATATACTCAGGCACAAAAAGAAGCCACAAAGCGTTATCTTGCCAAAGCATATGATGAAATAAAGATTCGTGTTCCAAAAGGGGAAAAAGCATTTTTACAAGATTTTGCAGCACGTCATAACTCTTCACTTAACGGTTTATTTACAGAAGCTGTCTACAAACTAATCGGCGAAGTAGAATATCAGGAAGCTATAAATAAAGAGAACGAACAATAAACAAAGATTCTGTAAGATATCTCTCCAAAAAAGAGTTATATTTGAGCGGATGATAGACAATTATTTCTTTAATTTTCTTACATTTTTTCAATGAAATCGTTGTATAAAATTCATCAAGATTTTTATACTTTTTAACTGGCATGGTCACTCTTGTAATTTCAATGATACAAAAAGGTACTGCACTCAGCAGTGCCTTAATTTTTTGTCCATTATAATCCGATTTCATCCCTATTTTGTCCGCTGAGATATTCTTCGACAGACTGTTTTGCAAGCTCTGTTTCTTCAATGCCAGCTTTGATTTCCTTATACCGACTATTAAGTTCATTTCTTTCAGAAATAAGCAAATCTATTTTATTTCGCTCAGATTCAAGCTGAGGAATTTTATTATCCGGAAATTGCTCTTTAAGCTGTCTAACAACACTTTCATACTTTGCTATTTCTGAGCTGTGTTCCTTACGGAACTTTTCTTTATTCCGTACATCCTTATACTGAGAATATACCGGTTTGAATTTACGATAAGTTTCAAGAAGCTTTACCAGTTCCGAAGCATTATTGATCGCATCCTGTAAGTCGTTCAGACGATCTGCAAGACGAAGCTTATCTTCATGAAGCTGCATAAGCTTATCGTCAATCTCGTCAGGGGAGGAGAACCCTTTTTCCGTCAGAATATTTATCATCTGCGATGCTACTTGCATATTGTGTATTGTTGCCCAACGTTCCAGTCCCTTTGAACTTTTTATTCTGTCAGAAGTCTTATCAATAATATTTGTTTGACGTGTTTTCTGATTC
>JAFXEJ010000002.1 GCA_017513795.1 Ruminococcus sp. | reverse complement strand
TGCCGGCGGTGTTGCTGTTATCAAGGTTGGTGCAGCTACTGAGATCGAAATGAAGGAAAAGAAGCTCCGTATCGAGGATGCTCTTGCAGCTACAAAGGCAGCTGTTGAGGAAGGCATCGTAGCAGGCGGCGGTACAGCTTATATCAACGCTATTCCGGCTGTTTCTAAGATCATTCCTAACCTTGAAGGCGATGAAAAGACAGGCGCTAAGATCATTCTCAAGGCTCTTGAAGCTCCTGTTCGTCAGATTGCTGAGAATGCAGGCCTTGAAGGCAGTGTTATCGTTGACAAAATCATCCGTTCAAGAAAGGTTGGCTACGGCTTTGACGCTTACAAGGAAGTTTACTGCGATATGATTCCTTCCGGTATTGTTGATCCTAAGAAGGTTACAAGAAGCGCTCTCCAGAATGCTGCTTCCGTGGCTTCTATGGTTCTCACAACTGAAAGCCTCGTTGCTGATATCAAGGAAGATGTTCCGGCAGCTCCTGCAATGCCCGCTGGCGGTATGTATTAATTCAGTTATATGTAAATTTAAAGCGGATCCTTATGGGTCCGCTTTTTGTTTAGTATAGTTCTTGTTCAAGATTTTTGAAAACATCAGTATTAAAAAAATCAGTTATTGAAATATCAAGACCGTCACAAAGCTTTTTTATTGTAACTATTCCAATATTTTTTGCACGATGATTTACTATATCATTAACTGTTGACTGTGTTACTCCAGAAATGGTGGAAAGTTTGTTCACTGTAATATTGTTAATACGGCATAATTCAAGAATGCGTTCAGCAACAGCTTGTGAAATGTTCATGGCAATGCTATCCTTTCATGTTGTTTTACATAAATAATAATAGCATTTTTTGTGCAAAATAATTGTCGGTAAACCGTTGACTTTTGAATAAGATTTTGCTATAATATAATCAACGGTAAACCGTTAATAACGACGGTTATTGTTAATAATAAATAGGAGGAATTTTTATGAGATTTTTTAAAAAAGCCATGTGTACGTCTTTGGCGGTGCTTACAATTACAGTAGGTGCTTCATTACCTAAGGCGATTGCTCCTGAAGCTTATGGTTCAGCACCTGCTGTTATTCAGGTTATGGATGCTGATGCAGCTTGTGCCGTAAAGACAGGATATTTTAATGGATACGACTATTGGACAGGGTATACATATGTATATTCAAAAAATACGAACAAGAAAGCTAAGGTAAAAATATGCACATTTGATAATATGGGCTGGCGAAGTGGAGGAAATATAGATATCAAAGTTTATAGTCCGAATGGCAGCTGCATTAAATCACTTACAGATATTGATACTAGTTATACATTAACTCTTCCCAAAGGATATTCGTATTACAAAATTAAAATCAAACCACATAGGTATAGTAATTCTATTTGGGGACAGGGAGAAAATTTTCTTAATATGGGACGTTGTGTAATGTGGAGTATGGATGCTAAATCTAATTGCACATTTTAATTTATTTAAATGTTATTGAAGGGGCGACCCTTGCGGTCACCCGAAATCATATCAATAATTAATTATGGGCAGCCGGAAAGGCTGCCCATACAATTTGCGTCCAAAACATATTATATTTGAAAGTTTGACATTTTCTGCGTTTCATGTTATAATCTATATATTATTTTATGGGAGGTCAAATATGAAACGTGAATCTATCAGAAGCATATTTTTCAAAGGCATAATGGCTGGAATCATGATCGGCATCGGCGGAATCATATACCTTATGGCTGAAAACAAAGTTATAGGTTCATTCCTGTTCAGCTTCGGACTTTTCACCATAATTCGCTATGGTTTTGCGCTGTATACCGGCAAGGTGGGGTATATCCCCGAAAATAAGCCGTACTACATACTCGAAGTTGCAGTGACCTTTATAGGAAATGCCTGTGGAACAGCTCTTACTGCCGGACTTGTACTGCTCACCAGAATAGGAGACAAGCTCCACGACAGCGCATCTGCTATCATGGATACAAAGCTTGATGACTCAATCGAAAGCCGCTTTATTCTCGGTATATTCTGCGGTCTGCTGATGTATCTTGCAGTGCAGAACGCAAGAAGCTGCCGTGAAACAGGTGCTGATACTTCGCTTGTGTTCGGTACAGCAATACCGGTAATGATATTTATTCTCAGCGGATTCAATCACTCAGTTGCCGATTGCTTCTACTATTTTGCCGCATATCCGACAGGTGAGGGCGCTCTCTATCTTGGAATTGTAGTGCTCGGAAATGCAGTCGGCGGTATGCTTGTGCCATTATTTAAGAAGTTCGCCTTTGATAAGCCGGAAGCTAAATAATCGTTTTAATGAAAAATCCCCTGATGTAACGGTGTTATTCGTACAGGAACTTTATATGTATCTATCGGGGGAAACCTTTCTGAGGAAAGGTTCTCCCCCGAGCCCCCTTCCAAAGACTTTTAACATTAAAATTTCCGCCTGACATATCACACTCAGAGAAATAAAATAAATTTCTCATTTACTTGATTAGTGTGATATGTCAGGCGGAAATTTAATACTGAAAGTTTTAGGAAAGGAGTTTGAGGAAGAACCCTTTTTCAAAAGGGTTTTCCTCAATAAAAACGTATAAAACTCCTATAAGAGTACCACCATTAGCATCAGGGGATTTTTTATCAAACGATATTATGGTCGAACACAAGGACACGGTATTCCGTATCGTTGATAACCTTAATAATTTCCCTATCCTTTTCAACGAGGAGCGGACTTTGAATATTAGCAAGTATCTGATATTCATACGGGCTCAGGATAAGGAAGTAATCTTCCTGATCGGGCTGATCCTCGTACCATTTGCTGGAGGACTGATAGATTCTCTTATAAACGCCGTAATCGTTGATATGTACGTCACGCACCTTGACTTCTGAATCAGTGATAAGAGTTATTGCATTTGCATTCCAGAAAGTAGCGTAGCCGTATGTGAGTTCCTCATCTTCAAGGAGTTCAGCGAGATCGTAAAGGTCGTTGACCTTGTGGTAATCCTTTTCGATTTTGCGTACATTTTCAAGATTGAGTATTGACACCATAAGCACAGGTATTGAAAGGAACAAAGCAAGTCTCTGAACGGATGTCTTTGTCGAGAGTGCCCAGTGTACGAAGAAAATCGAAAGGATAAGTGAAGTTCCGAGGATAGGAGTAAGTCTCCAGTCAGCGCCGGAAAGAAGTCCGAAGAAATATCCTGTAAGCACGATAGCAGTACAAACCCAGTGCATCCATACGAAAATGCGGATCATGTGGCCGTCCTTGGATGACTTGTATTTTTGATAGAAGCACGTTGCAATGATCGGCATAACGAGGAGGATAAGCGAAGCAAGGATATAAATGAGGTTCTGGATTCCCTCCATATCGGAAAGCTTTATATCTCCGCCGTTATCGTTTTTGATATTTGCGATATCCTGTACGCCGTTAAGATTCAGCCATGCAATCGGGAATTTATGAGTATTATCCATCCACTCGCCCATAGGTGAGAATTCAGAGTAAGCGTCCTGATAGTTAGCAACGAGATCACCTTTCCAGTGGTTGTTGAGCGTTATACCGAGGATTATCATAAATCCGAAAATGCCTGCCATAATGAGCGTTTTAATACCCTTTCTGCTTGCGAGAGTATTGTCAGTATTCACGAAATACTCAGCGAACAGTGCTGCGATAAAGGGAACAGCGAATATAGAAAGTGCTGAAATTCCGTCCGTAGCCGTGAACATAATGAATACGGCAAGGAGAATAAAAGCGATTACAAAGCGTGTGAAAGTAATTTTCGCATTTTTATCTTTAGGGTCAAGACTTTTTACCTTCTCCGAGAGATTTACCATGTGAAAGTACATATAAAGTCCGATGACAATAAACAGTATTCCGAGTGTGTAGTAAATGGTATGCTGCCAGAAGATTTCTCTCAGCTTTCGTGATGATAACGTCATCGACAGGAAAACCGAGCAGGCAATGAGTATACTGCGGATATCCCAGTGCATTTCCTTTAGCATAAGGCAGAAGAAAACGACAAGGAGAATGAAATATCCCATCATGCCCATGATATGCGCTTTCATAGTCAGACCGAATATATTTATAAGCGGCTGCATTATGACGTTGATACCGAATGGCAGGAAGCAGGCATAGCCGAAGTTCTTATCGTATACAGCGTCGCCCTCGATGGAGGCATTCGCCCATAGGATAGTATCTGTACAGTCAGCGTGGAATTCAGCTCTGTATGCGGAAGTGATGAAGTAAATCACCGTAGAAGCCGCATAGAAGAAAATCAGTACCGGAATTATGTAAGTGATCGCTGTGGCGATCATTTTTTTGTAATCTCTGGTAACAGCAGATTTTTTTTCATCATTGTCTGCGGAATCATCAGATAAAGTCGGAACAGTATCTGTGATGCTGTCTGTATCAGGTGCAGTTTCGGGCACATCTGTTACAGGCAGATTTTCAGGAGTATTTTCCTGAGTTGTATTCTCGTCACCGGAGATAATGTTTGTATTATTTTCCATTTGTTGTCCTCGCTCTCATGAGTAGAAATTACATGAGTGTTGTTATGACAAACCGCACAGGATATGTGCGGTGTTGTTTTAGTTTTCTTTTTTTGTGAAAAGGAGTATCTTTCGTGCAAAGAAATTCCAGAAGAAGGCTGCGGCGGTTGAAACTATCTTTGCAAGAATCTGGAAGGCACTTGTTTTATCTGCGAGCCACAGCTCAAAGAGCCATGTTATGCCCATTGTCATGAAAAGTCCCACCAGACCGATAGCAGCAAAGCCGAGGAATTCCTTCAGCTTTGATTCTACCGCAGAATTTTTGAATATCCAGAAGGTGCTTATCAGATAATTTACTGCAAGACCGGCAACGAATGAAATTGAGTTGGCGGCGATAGCGTAATTTTCATTGAAAACAAATCTGAACAGAAGGTAAGAAACTCCCCAGTCAACGACTGTAGCAAGTCCGCCCACGAAAAGATAGCGGAAAAACTGTATAAAGGTATTTTCAGTATCACCAACAAAGAGTTTTGCGAACTTCCTTGTACGGAGAATATCCATTACCTCCTGAAGATTAGGGTTCTTCATTACTTCTTCTCCTCGTGATATTCTTTTTCTGTATTAACGTTCCAGATGTTGGACTTGTCCTTTGCGCCGGACTTGATATTCTTTACAGCTTCAAAGGAAGTGCACATAGAGTGGTCGATATTGTTATAACGGTGCTGACCGTTTCTGCCGACACAGTAGAGGTTGTCGATAGTGTTGAGGTAGTCAATGAGGGTATCCATTTCGTCGTATGTGTCGAAGTAAGCGGGATAAGCCTTCTTTACCTTTTCCATATGAGTATCGAGAACCTGATCTGCGCTGTCGATAAGACCAAGCTTTACCATTTCCTTTACGCAGAATGCAGAGAACTGCTGTTCTGTCATGTTCCAGAACTTGTCGCCTTCGTTTACGAAGTATTCAAGACCGAGCCATACAGTGTTCTTGAGATCCTTTACCATGTAGGGAGACCAGTTGTTGTAGATCTGGAAACGTCCCATTTTAACACGTCTGTCCTGAACGTAAACCCAGCAGTCAGGAACGATATTTCCTACAGTTCTCATAGTAGTTTCGTTCTTGAGGTTAAGCTTGGGAACGAGTACACCGAGAGTCATGTAATCACGGTAGGGAAGACCAGCTGCGATTCTTGCGGGCTCATCCGGAACATCGTTCATGCCGGCAACGAGATCCTTGACAGGCATTGAGGAAACGATGCAGTCGCCGTCGAGAGTGATTTCCTGACCGTCCTTGATGTAAGTTACGCCGGTAAGGAGGTTTTCTTCATTCTTGTGAAGCTTTTTAACGCCGGCGTTCATGATGATAGTACCGCCGAGCTTTGTGATCTCATCAGCAGTAACTTCCCAGAGCTGTCCGGGACCGAGCTTAGGATACTTGAATTCTTCGATAAGGGAAGTATTTACCTTACGGTTCTTCACCTTGAAGATCTTGCCGAAGAAGTCCTTGATGATACCTACGATAGAGAGTCCTTTTGTACGCTGAGCGCCCCATGAAGCGTCGATTTCGCTGGGATGTCGGCCCCAGAGATTTTCAGTGTAGTTTTCGAAGAACATGGAGTAGAGCTGCTTTCCGAAGCAGTTGATGTAGAAGTTTTCGAGGTTGTCCTCAGGACGCTTGTGGATAACAGCAGCGAGATAGCTGAAGCCTACCTTCATTGTTGTGAAGAAGCCGAAGTTCTTGATAGTTTCGGGCTTGAGTGAAACAGGGTAGTCATAGAATTTATCGTTGAAAAGAATACGGGAAACACGTCTTCTGGAGAGCATTACACGGTTCTTTTTCTGAGGGTCGGGGCCGTTTTCAGTTGTAGCTACCTTTCTTCTGAGGAGAAGGTCATCGTATGAGGGAGAGCCCTGCATAGGGAGCATATTTCCCCACCAGCTGTTTACCTCAGGAATTTTTGAGAAGAAGCGGTGACCACCCATATCCATACGGTTGCCCTTGTAGTTAACTGTTTTAGAAATACCGCCTATAGCGTCAGTTTCCTCAAGGATCGTAACGTCGTATTCGCCTGAGTTATCTTTAAGAAGCTCATACGCAGCTGTCAGACCGGCAGGGCCGGCGCCTATTATAATTACTTTTTTCATAGTTTTCTCCTTTAAAAAATTTCATTTACAAATCATTATACCATATAACGATGGATTTTGCAATACTTTTAGAATAATCGGTATGTGTAAAATTTTTGTAGGCAAACATATTTTTTTCTCATGTAGGGGCGGATGTAGGCATCCGCCCGTAATGAACATAATATGTTTACGGTGCAATGTGGGCATCGCACCCTACAATACCCATATTTATTTTATACATACGAATAATAGGTATGTATTAAAAGTACGTTACATAAATTAGTCGTTTGTCAAAGTCTGATTATCTCACTTTTTTTTGAAGTTTGTAACAATACACATATTTGAAGGAAGTGTATTGTGCAGAGTAACGAAACATCCGGTTTTATTGTTAAAAATAAAATATATATTTAATTCCTCTTGACAATAAAGAACATTTGTTCTATAATATAAAAACAGAAGAAAAAATGTTCGATGTGGACTGCTGAAGGTTTGAGGAGGTAAAAAATGAGACAGATGATAAAAGATTACGAAAAAAGCTGCGAACTTGCAAAACAGCGTATAATCCAGCTGACAAAGCAGAAAAATCAACTGAAAAAAGAGGGCAGAAATGCTCTTATTGACGAACTTGACCTTGAACGCCGTATACGTCTTCTTTATACGGAACACAGTCAGATGAAAGAAATTGTGCTTTATCTCACAAGCTATGTGAGGAGGGTGGAACAGCGTGCCGAAGCATGAAAGCTATTCTGATATCTTTACAGGCAAACTGGATAGCAGACTGCGTGCAATAATCGGTGATACGGATGAATCGGAATCAAGACAGAAAATGAAAAAAATTCTGTTAAATGTTATAAAAAACGAACTTACTCCGAGACAAAAAGAAATAATTATGCTATACTATTTTAAGAACTTTGATTCAATTGAGATAGGAAAGCAGCTTGGTATCACTCCGCAGGCTGTTTCGGCTGCTATGTCAAGAGCAAAAATGCGTATCTTCAGAATCATGAAATACTATATATGACTGCAAAGGATGATATATATGACAACTCCGATTTACGATTTTATACAGAAATACGCTTCTTCCGGAACTCTGCGCTGCCATATGCCGGGACATAAAGGCATCGCTCCGGAGGGCGGAACAAAGGAACTTTACAGCGGTGATATCACTGAGATTTCCGGCGCAGACAGCCTTTTCGAGGCTGATGATATCATCGCAGAAAGCGAAAGAAATATGGCTTCGCTTTATGGTACAGCGGCTACTGTATATTCTGCCGGCGGCTCAACGCTGTGCATTCAGGCAATGCTGACTATCATGAAGCAGGAAAAACGCCGGATAATCGCAGTACGCAACGTTCACAGGAGCTTCCTTAATACGGCGGCGCTCCTTGACCTTGATGTGGAATGGATACTTCCACGATATACAGGAGGGATTCTCTCCGGAGAAATTGAAATTTCCGCTGTGGAGGAAAAACTGCGTTCATGTGAAGAACCGGCGTGTCTTTATGTCACATCTCCGGACTACACCGGAAGACTTGCCGATATAAAGGGACTTTCGGCTGTGTGCCGTCGTTACGGAGCAAGACTTATCGTTGATAATGCACATGGAGCGCATCTTGGTTTCTTTGAGGAGAGCCTTCATCCTATTGCTCTCGGAGCCGATATGTGCTGCGATTCTGCGCACAAAATGCTTCCGGCACTGACAGGAGCCGCTATGCTTCATACATCACGTCAGGAGTATGCTTCGCTTCTCAAGCCGGCAATGAGCCTTTTTGCGTCTACAAGCCCGTCTTATCCGGTAATGGTGTCGCTTGATTTGTGCAATAAGTATATCGCTGGAGAAATCCGCAGAGATATTGCAGAAAACCTTGTGCATCTCAGCCGTTTTCGGGAAAGTTTTTCCGGACGTCTGGAATTTGCAGATTCAGAGCCTTTTCATATTACAGTAAGAGCGTCGGAAAGCGGCTATGACGGTGCAGAGCTTGCAGAGCTTCTGCGAAAAAACGGCGTGGAATGCGAATATGCGGACAGTGAACTTATAGTTCTTTTGTCGTCGCCGTTTTTCCGTCCTGAGGATTATGCAAGGCTGTCGGAGGCTCTTGAAAAATCGCTTGCTTCTGCCGGACGATACGAAAAAAATATCCGGAGCTTTTCAATGAAGCTTCCCGAAAAGGCAATGCGTATCCGTGAGGCTGTTTTTTCAACAACCGAGGACATAGATGTTGAAAACTCCGAAGGCAGAATCTGCGGTGCAGTAAGAGTTCCGTGTCCGCCGGCTGTTCCGATAGCGGCAAGCGGAGAAATTATTGACCGGAACTGCATAAATATTTTCAAAAGCTATGGAATTTCAACCGTGAATGTGGTAAAATAGAATAATGACGGCACAACGGAAAGTGCCGCAATTTGTAAGAGGTCTGATATGAATAGAATTTACGGAAATGACTATCTGCTGTCAACGCTGAAAAATATGGTGAGCCGTGACAAAGCTGCACATACAGTAATGTTTTACGGCGAAAAGGGCAGCGGGAAAAAACTTCTGGCGAGATATTATACAATGCTTCTGCTGTGTGAAAATCCCATTGACGGGGAACCATGCGGATGCTGTACTGCCTGCCGGAATATAGAAGCCGGATATCATCCGGATGTGATATATCCCGAAAAAAGCGGAAAATTAGGCGGATATTCCGTCGAGACAGCCGGTTCTGTGGCAAGTGACGCCTATGTAAAACCAAATAACAAGACCGGCAGAAAGGTCTATATCTTCGCAGACTGCCGGAATTTCGACAGCCGTCCGCAGAACAAGCTTCTGAAGCTTATCGAGGAACCGCCGGATTATGCCTACTTTATCTTCACGGCTGAATCAAAATCGGTGTTTCTTCCCACGATAATTTCACGATGCGTATGCTTCGGAACATCAGTCTGCACAGAAGATCAGGCGAGACAGGCTCTTGCTGAGGACGGGCATTCTCAGGAGGAAATACGCAGCGCAGTAAGCTGTTTTCACGGGAATATCGGTATGTGCAAAAGCTATCTTTTTGATGAATCTATCCGCCGGAAAGTTGATTTGACAAAATCGCTTGCAGATAGTATAATAAGAAGAGATGAATATGCGATGAATTCTGCGTTTTACACAGTGGCAAAGGACAGAAATGATGTGAACGATGTGTTTTCAATGCTCGATAAGCTGATAAGAGATGCGGTTGTGCTGAAAAAAATTCCGGATACTTCCGGAATAAGCTGTTTTGCAGACGGCGCCGGAAAGCTCTCTGAAAGGCTGGATATATATCAGGCGGCAAGGCTTCACAGATATCTCGAAAAAGCTAAAAGCGCCGTTGAAAGCAATGTGAGCATACCGCTTGTTCTTGCGGCTCTCTGTGCAGAAATCATCGGTACAGTATAAAGGCAACACCCTATACAAAGGAGAAAAATATGAAAGAAATAGTAGGAGTACGCTTTAAAAGCGTCGGAAAGATATATTACTTCTCGCCGGGCGATATTCAGGCAAATGTCGGCGATCATGCTATCGTTGAGACAGTCCGTGGAGTAGAGTGCGGAGAGGTCGTTATCGCAAACAGACAGATAGAGGATAATGAGATTTCTTCTCCTCTGAAGCCTATCATCAGGATAGCTACTGAGGCAGATATGAAAACTGCTGAAAAAAACAAACAGCGTGAAAAGGAAGCTTTCGCTGTTTGTCAGGAGAAAATTGCCTTCCGCAAGCTGAAAATGAATCTCGTTGACGTTGAATGCACCTTTGACAACAATAAGATACTTTTCTATTTTACGGCAGAAAATCGTGTTGATTTCCGTGAGCTTGTCAAGGATCTTGCAGCTGTATTCAGAACACGAATCGAACTGAGACAGATAGGCGTCAGGGATGAAGCTAAAATTCTCGGCGGAATGGGTATCTGCGGCAGAGAGTTCTGCTGTAAGGGGTACATGGGCGATTTTCAGCCTGTGTCTATAAAAATGGCTAAGGAGCAGGGACTTTCACTCAATCCGACAAAGATTTCCGGAACATGCGGCAGACTTATGTGCTGTCTGAAAAATGAACAGAACGTTTACGAGGAACTTCTTAAAATCACGCCTAAGATCGGAGCGATTGTTGTTACTCCTGACGGCGATAAGGGCAAGGTAGAAGATGTAAACCTCATTACCGGAAAGCTCAGGGTAAAGACGGAAAAATCTGAAGTTCCCGTAACTCTCGACAGAAGCGAGGTAAAGCTTCTCAAGGATGCGGAGATAAGAGTAAACCGTGACGAGCTGAGAGCACTGAAAAATCTTGAGGATAAATAATGAACAAGATAAATTACGGCAGAATGCTTGACGAAACTATTGCCGCCCTTGAAAAAAGCGGTGAAAAGCCGTCGCTGCTGCTTCATGCATGCTGTGCTCCTTGCAGCAGCCATACGCTGACGGTACTGGAGAAATATTTCGATCTTACGCTGTATTTTTTCAATCCGAATATAGCTCCTGAGGAAGAATATCAGTTCCGCTGCAGCGAGCTGAAAAGGCTTGTCCGTGAAATGGGACTCGATGTGAAAATAATCGAGGAAAAATACGATCCGGAGCCGTTTTATGAACTCGCAAAGGGACTTGAAGATCTTCCCGAAAGAGGGGAACGCTGTCAGAAGTGTATTTCCTGCCGCCTTGAAGCTTCCGCCGCAAAGGCTGACGAGCTTGGCTGCGATTACTTCACCACTACGCTGACTATTAGTCCGCATAAGGACTGCGCTTTCATCAATCAGAGGGGCGGTGAAATTGCCGGAAATCACAGTGCGGATTACCTCTACTCCGATTTCAAGAAGCACGAGGGCTATAAGCATTCTATCGAGCTGTCAAAAAAATACGGTCTGTACCGGCAGAATTACTGCGGATGCGTATACAGCAAGAGAAATTCCGCAAAATCGGAAAATCGTCCGGAGGGTAAAAATGGCTAAGGAAGCAAAGACAAATGCAATGCGTTTCCTTGATAAGTCAGGGATAAAATACGAGTACAATACATATCAGTGCGATGAGTTCATCGACGGCGTTACTACCGCAAAGACTCTCGGTCAGCCGCCGGAGGAAACCTTCAAAACGCTTGTTGCACAGGGAAAAACAGGTACTTACTACTGTTTTCTGATTCCCGTTGCGCTGGAGCTTGATCTGAAAAAGGCGGCTGTAAGCGTCGGAGAAAAATCAGTTTCTCTGCTTCATGTGAAGGATATCACAAAGGTTACGGGATATGTCCGTGGAGGCTGTACTCCTATCGGCATGAAAAAGCAGTTCATGACGGTTGTACATTCATCGGCTGAGGAACTTCCGCTTTTCTATATAAGCGGCGGAAGAATTGGTTTGCAGATACATCTTTGTCCGGCTGATCTTGTATCTTCTATAGGCGGAAAATTCTGCGATATAGTAATGAATTAAGGGCACCAGCGGTGCCCTTAATGTGTCGATAAATATGATTTTTTACGGGCGAACACAGTGTATAATGTAGTAAGATAGTATACAGAAAGTGCAATGACATAGTATACAGTTTTATGGTAAAATAAAAGGCATAGGGAAAACTT
>JAFXEJ010000021.1 GCA_017513795.1 Ruminococcus sp. | reverse complement strand
TCCGTCATCAAGGAGGTTTATATTGTAGTTCATGCCGATGTCGAAGTCGGGATATTCCACGTCCGTGAACGTGGTGAAATCACGGTCCGACACCCAGAACTGAGGGGATTTCTTACCAAAGCCGAGAAGGAGGTAGTTTTCTCCGCCGTTGAATGGTATAGCACTGTAAAGCATACTCATATCACTTGGGAGAGAAGCGGCTTTTTTCTTGTAGGCAACGCCGGAAAGCTTTACGGCAGACAGTCCCTCAGCAGAGGACATTTCTTCGCCCGAAACGGAGGAACTTCCGGTGTCGCTGTCTTTCTTTTTGCCTGCACATGAAAAGCATGAAACGCAGATTGTGAGTGCTGAAATAAATGCAAGTAGTTTTTTCATAGTATCATCCTTTCGTTAGTCAAAATTCTCAGAAATATATATCGAAAGTCGATTCTGAAGCATATATGCGCATTCCTCCGGCGTGATTTCTCCGTTTATCATCCGGTCGAATTCCTCGTCATAAATGTCATAGAACTCATTTATTTTTGTACTGTCTTTTCCGGAAAAAACAGCTTCTTCCTTGCAGATAACAGCCTTATCAATGTAGCTGTCAACCTCTGCAATCAGCTCATCCGTAACGCTGCCAAGTTCAACATACTTGAAATCGCCGTTTTCGTCCCTGTAGGCAGTGTTGTAGAGATATCCGGTGTAGTCCTCATATCCCTTGTAGGTGGAATTATCCTGCGGCTTCATGTCATTTTCTTTTAAAAGCTGAAGTGAGCTGTATGTAAGAGGAAATCCTGCATACATATTTTTTTCGATATAATTTTTCTTATAGAAGCTGTCACTGAGACGATATTTTATAAATTCCCACGCAAGCTCCTTGTTCTGACAGGATTCTGTAATGGCAAAGTTCTCACTGGGAAAGTCGAAAACAGGCGTATCCATTTCGCCGTTGATCTCGCCGAGATATGTCAGTTCCTCGTCGCCGAATTCTCCCTTTGTCATATAGAGATAGCTGGAATAATTGCTGAAATGAACATATCCTATAAGCTGTCTGTCCTCTCTGTGTCTGTTCTGCTGTTCAATGTACATCTGCTCATGTTCTTCATCTGACATACTGAACGGATCGTAGTCAAGGTCGGGATCGGGATCAGGCTCGCCGGCATTGCAGTATTTCAGATAGCGAAGGAATTCAGGCGAATCAAAATAACATTCCGCCTTGTCCATGTTTATCCAGTGAGTGGGCTGGAGAGCCCCCTTTCTTTCCAACTTCGTTTTGCGTTGTTCCTCGCCTTTGCCGAGAATTTCACTTTCATGCTCAATATAATCGAGGTAAGTGTTGGTATCCCATTCGGTGATATCCTTTGCATACTTAGTTTTCATTACGTTGTTTAATCTTACAACGAATTCAGTCGGCATAGTGTAGAAATGTCCGTCAAAAGTCTCGTCTGCCGCTCTGCGAACGCTCGGAATTATGCTTTCACGGTTAAGAGTATCATCTTTGTCCATAAATTCGTAAAGGTCGGTGAGTGCCCCCATTTCAGCAAGATCAACCTCGCCGAATATTCCGCTAAGACCGCTTGTGATGATAATATCGGGGAGCTCGCCTTTGAGAGCGTCATCTCTCAGCTCATCAATAGCCTTCTGACGTGCTTCACGAACTATTTTGTCAAATTCAAGTGCATCTTCTTCGTCGTTGAAATCAAATCCCTGCGGAACCTGTATATCATCCTGATAGTGCTTTACTTCAATGCGGCAGTCAGAGGATTCATCGTTGAATTCTTGTATCATTTCGTTCAGAAATGAAGACTGATAGAACGTGCCGAGCGTAAGAACGGGGAGATTTTCAAGCTCTGACGGATCGCACTGAGTAAAGTGTTTTGCGGCAACTGTCCAGTCGCTGTTGCTGATAACGGGAATGATGAAATTTCCGTCCGAAGCAATGGCAAAATCCGAGAAATTGCTTGAATTCAGTCCGGCGGCGTTGAGACTGAAAAGGCTGTCTATTGTATTATCATCGGCTCTTATGCCGTAGATAGTACTCAGAGAGCTTACATACATAGAGTAATCGCCCGAACCC
>JAFXEJ010000020.1 GCA_017513795.1 Ruminococcus sp. | reverse complement strand
TTTCCTTCTTTAAGTCCCTTTTCTGTACATGTGGGCTTCTTTGTTGTTTCATATGAGCCGTTGAAGCTGTGTCCTGTTGCTTTTATTGTAACTGTATCTGTATCGTCACATATTTTACACTTAACGATCTTTGCACCGTCAACTTCACAAGTTGCTTCTTTTACAACCTTGTATGTCTCATAATCATGGTCAAGCATGTCAAGCTCTACTGAACTTACTGTCTTACCACACTTTGTACATTTTCCTTCTTTAAGTCCCTTTTCTGTACATGTGGGCTTCTTTGTTGTCTCATATGAGCCATTGAATGTGTGTCCGGGTGCTTTTATTGTGACTGTATCTGTAGCATCGCATACTTTACACTTAACGATCTTTGCGCCGTCCACTTCACATGTCACTTCTTTTACAACCTTGTATGTCTCATAATCGTGAGCGATCTTATCAAGCTTAATCGTGCTTACAACTGCATTACATTTTGTACATCTGCCTTCTTTAAGACCTGTTTCTGTACATGTAGGCTTCTTTACAGTATTATATGAACCATTAAAGTTATGTGATCCGCCGAGTGCAGGAATTTTAGCTGTAGATACAACCTTTCCGCACTTTGTACATTTTCCTGCCTTTTCGCCGTCTTCTGTACATGTAGGTTCCTTTGTTGTTTCATATGAGCCATTGAATGTGTGTCCTGTTGCTTTTATTGTAACTGTATCAGTATCACCGCAGCCTGAACACATAACGATCTTTGCACCATCTGCTTCACAAGTTGCTTCTTTTACAACCTTATATGTCTCATAATCATGATCAAGCATGTCAAGCTCTACTGAACTTACTGTCTTACCGCACTTTGTACATTTTCCTTCTTTAAGTCCCTTTTCTGTACATGTGGGCTTCTTTGTTGTTTCATATGAGCCATTGAATGTGTGTCCGGGTGCTTTTATAGCTTCATTCTGAGTTGCGCCGCAGCCAGAGCACTTTTTTGTTTTAACTCCATCAGCAGTACAAGTTGCGTCCTTAGTTGTAACCCATGAACCCCAGCTGTGATCGGTCATCGGAATTTTAACTGTAGATACAACTGAACCGCAATTATTACACTTTCCTACCTTTTCACCCTCGGAAACACAGGTAGGGTATTTTGAAGTGCTATAAGAGCCATTAAAAGAATGTCCGGTTTTAGATATTGACGCTGTTTCTTTTGTTCCACAAACTGAACATTTTCTTGTTTTCTCACCGTCTGTGGTACATGTAGCACTTTTAGTCGTAGTCCATGAACCCCAGCTGTGACTTGTTTTAGGAATTGAAATTCTGGATACCACCGTACCGCAATTATTGCACTTTCCCACCTTTTCACCCTCAGAAACACAGGTAGGATTCTTTGAAGTACTGTAGGAACCGTTAAAGGAATGACTCAGTTTAGATATCGACTGTGTATCATATGTTCCGCATTTTGAACACTTTCTTCTTTTCGTGCCCTCTGCTGAACATGTTGCTGCCTTAGTTGTAGTCCATGAACCCCAGCTGTGTCCGGTCGCCGGAAGTTTGGTTGAAGATAAAACAGCACCGCATTTGGTACATTTTGCTACTCTTGCGCCATCTTTTGTACATGTAGGATTAGTTGTTGAATATGAACCATTGAACTGATGTGCACAAGCCGATGCAACTACTAAAGAATCTTCATTTGTATCCGGTGAAAATTGCATAGCCGGCTTGCTTGCAGCCAGATTATTTCTGATAATTTCAGGTGTATATGATAAATCATCAGAAAGCATGGAAGCCGTTTTTCCTGCAAAAGCGGCAGCTGCTCCTGATGTACCATTTGCTGATATTTCGTATGTATCTACATAATCACCGTAGTTTGAATATTCCCACAGACAGCCATCTTCTTCAAGTGCGCCTACGGAAATAACAGTCGGAAACGCAGACGGATAATGCGGCTCTGAGCTTGAATTGTTTCCTGCCGCAGAAACAACGATTATGTTATTTGCTTCTGCATACTCAAGCGCATATTTGTACAGAAATGAATTATCATCTCCGGCAAAGCTTATAAGAATAATATCGACGTCATTGGAAACAGACCATATAATTCCGTTCGCTACATCTGATATTGTTCCGTTTCCGCTGTCATCAAGAACACGGACATCATAAACATCAATGTCGCCGGCATTTGACAAAAGGATATTCATCATTTCGTTGCCGTGAGAATTGTCTACAGTATCATCCTCAACAAAAGAAACGCTTTTGCTTGTCTGATACTCTGTGACGCCTGCATCAAGCAATGCCACCTTTATGTGGTCATGCTCATGTTCGTGTTCATGCTCATGTTCGTGTTCATGCTCGTGCTCGTGATTATGAATTTGCTCACTGACTGACTGATGACTATGAACATCAATTTGATTGCTCGTCGCATGAACCGCATCAGGGATATTTTGCAGTCCCAATGATGTCGAAGTCACCGCCATTGCTGAAATGGATGCAAGTAATCTTCTTGCAAATTTCCATTCCATAAGTATCACCTCTTTCTGATAAAAAATAACAAACAAATAATAACATATATTTATTAATTTGTCAATATATTATTATCAAAAAAATATTAATTTGTTCTTAAAACATCCTTATTTTTTATGAATCGTACACAACACATCATTCTGAACAAAAAAAGAAAAACCCGCCCACAAAGGCGAGTTTTTCAAAACATCAGTTAATTATTCGTTTTTCGGAACAGCAGCCGCTTCAATCACCATTCTTTTCAGAAGACACAGATCGAAAACATCAAGCTGATTATCCTTGCAGATATCTGTATTTCTTGTATTTACGTCAGCTGTATCCGGATCACAAAGCAGCCATTTCTGTAATGTAACAGCATCAGCAATGTTAAGTTCGCTGTCATTATTGCAGTCGCCCTTCATAAAACGTGTTCCATGAGGAGCATAGCCGTCGAATATCACACCGCTGTCCGGTTCATCATTTGTATTATCTGTATTTACAAGAGCCGCATATTCTTCATTGGTGAGAGTTATCATATCATAATATTTCTCATCCAGAAGTCCATTATTCATAAGCTCGTAATAAACAGAAAAATAATTATCATCCCACATATGTGTATCAGCCTTCCACATCTGAAGGTCCTTATCATACCTGAACACTACATTTTTCTGCACTTTTTCATTTATCTCAGCAGAGGTAAATGTGTATTTTCCCGTTTCAGTATTCCACTCTCTTGTAATTTCAGCGATTTCGGGAACTGTCATTTCTCTGACAAGAACAGCACTTTCAGGATATTCCTCCAGTGTCGCACCACTCACGAATCTCTTGAACTTGTTGATATATCGTCCATCAACCCACATATCAGCACAGAATCCGAGACTTCCGCCCCAGTAAATACTGTGACCTACTCCGAATTCGTCATAGGTAAATTCAGCTTTATCATCCCTCTGATACAGATAGGTGAATTTTCCGCCCATATCTACCCATTCACCGTCACCGACAGTATCATATATTTTTTTCCATGTCAGCTCACCGTCACGGGGAACATCATCATTTATTTCTAAAGTACTGTATTCATCAAGAATATCTTTTGCGTCCGTCAAATTTGTTGCTTCATTATTTTCGCCAAAGATGTATCTTCGGCTTATCATATCATCTGTAATGCCCTGTCCTTCTCCGTTTCCCTGTCCGCCGTATATTTTCGTCTCGCCGTTCAGCGTAACATTGACATAAGCATGACTGGAATCGCTCCACTCGCAGACGGCAGATTCATCAAGACGCATTGCAACTTTCTTCATCATGCCTGGAAATCCCAGTGAATCGTATATATACGGATATATTGCCGATGAGAAAAGATTTTTATTATCCTTGCGGCTGTACGGACTGTTAATATAAAAAATCTGGTCAACATAGGGAGCTCCCGCCATACGCCATCCCCTGTCACCTGAGCGATATATTTCCCCTCTGATAAAGGAACCGCTGTAGAGACAGACTGACGAGAAGCTTTTCTGTATTGCCTCCATATCCGAGAAAAAATCAGTTCCCACTGAATAATTCTGTATAAGAAAATCGCAGTTATCGCAAAGCTCCGGCAATTCAATTTTAATGCCGGTATCCTTCCATTTGTAATATCCACGCAAATAATAGGAATTTTCGTTTATGTATTCCTTATATGAGTCAACCGGCATACCGTGATATGGCGAATATCCGGAAAATTCCGGATCCGGTGTTCCATATACTTCGATATTGAATTCTTCTTCCGTAATTTCTTCGTGTACTTGTAGTTCGACTTCTCCGCCGTTGGTAGTAAAGCTTTTGAAGATATATCCGCCGTCCACACGACGAAATTCCTCATTTTCGTATTTTACATCTGCATAAACGTTTTCATCGTTATATATTACTGATGTTTCTGAATACGGAGAATCCTTATCGGAAAATCTAAACGACTCCGGATGCGGATTTTCCGTCTTTACATAGAAATACTCATTGAACGGTTCAAGAAGCGGATATATCTCATAAGTATACTGCAAAGCGTCAACATCCTTGCTTGTAAAATCAGCTGCCTCAGCAGTAAATCCAACACCAATGCCGGCAGGCATAGCTTCAGAAGCATATATTCCGGTGAAAATTCCAGTAAGAATCAGACAAGCAATTTTTTTCATACATAACAACTCCTTTTAGAGATGCATTTTATACAGATTTTTGTCAGGCTTGCATCATATTATCTTGGTGGACCACTCCTCGATATTCCAGATATTATCTGCAATATCCATATAGAATTCAGGCTCATGGCTGACGATGAGAACTGTTCCCTTATAGTCCTTTATCGCCTTTTTCAGCGATTCCTTGGCGTCAACGTCAAGGTGATTCGTAGGCTCGTCGAGGACAAGCAGATTTATTTCCTTCAGCATTATCCTGCATATCCTCACCTTTGCATTTTCTCCTCCGGAAAGCACTCTCATCTGCGATGTTATGTGCTCCGTTGTGAGTCCGCACTGTGCGAGAGCCGCACGGACTTCCGCATTTGTCATCGAAGGATACTCCTCCCAGATCACATCGAGAGCAGTTTTAGCAGAACTCTCCTCCTCTTGTTCAAAGTAGCCGTATTCAACAAACTGATCGTGCTCAACATATCCGGAGATCGGAGGAATGATTTTCAACAGCGTTTTAAGTAATGTTGATTTACCAATGCCGTTCACACCACGAATGGCTATTTTCTGTCCGTTTTCAACCTTTACAGATACAGGCTTGGTAAGCGGTTCGTCGTATCCGAGAACTACATTTTTGCAGTCGATAACAACACGTCCGGGAGTACGGGCTTTTCTGAATGAGAAAGTCGGCTTAGGCTTTTCACGCATAAGAGTGATCTTGTCCATTTTATCAAGCTTCTTCTGACGTGATTTCGCCATATTTGTCGTAGCGACCCTTGCCTTGTTGCGGGCAATGAAATCTTCAAGATCTGCGATTTCCTTCTGCTGTTTTTCATAAGCCTGTTCTATCTGTCTCTTTTTCAGCTCGTACATTCTTGTAAAGTTGTCATAATCGCCTGTATATCGTGTCATAACGGCATTCTCAACGTGATACACAACATTGATAACGCTGTTCATAAACGGTACATCATGAGATACAAGAATGAAAGCATTTTCGTAATTCTGAAGGAAATTTGTCAGCCATCTGATATGATTCTCGTCAAGGAAGTTTGTAGGCTCGTCGAGAATGAGTATCATCGGATTTTCCAGCAAAACCTTTGCCAGCAGTACTTTTGCTCTCTGACCGCCCGAAAGTTCGGAAACATCCCTGTCAAGACCGATTTCGTTCAGTCCGAGACCGTTGGCATATTCAGATATCTTTGCGTCAATTGTGTAATATCCGCTGTAATCAAGAATGCTCTGTATATCGCCTACATCCTCCATGAGAGCATTCATTTCATCCTCAGAGCAATCGGACATCTTCTCATAAAGAGCCATCATTTCAGCTTCAAGCTCAGCAAGATGATCGAAAGCCTCACGCAGTACATCACGGATAGTTTTTCCCTTGGCAAGCGTACTGTACTGATCGAGATATCCTGTAGTTATATGTCTGCACCACTCTATTTTTCCCTCATCAGGCTGGAGTTTTCCCATTATGATATTGAGAAATGTGGATTTTCCCTCGCCGTTTGCACCTACAAGACCGACGTGCTCACCTTTAAGCAGACGGAAAGATGCGTCATTAAGTATCTGTCTCGCACCGAATCCGTGCGTAACGTGTTCAACATTAAGTATGCTCATTTTATTCCTCCGTTTTTTTCAATTACACTTTAATTATACCATAAAACAGACGGCTGTGTAAAGTCTTAAAAGGAATTTTGATGTAAAAGCTTTTCACATGATTTTGTGCAGATTTTGCTTAAATTTTCACACTTTATCTATTGATTTTTATTTATTTTTAATGTATAATTGAATATAACTAATAATAATTGGGGTAATTTTAAATAATTCATGCGGAAATAATACTATTCCGCCAAGGAAGTGAAATATATGTATACAAATGAAAAATACAGAAAAGATCTTGCTTTTATCGAGAAAATAGATCATCTTATTTCGCAGAAAATAGAATTTCTTGCTTATTTTATCGGATTTTCAGCGTGTCTTGCAGTTCATATTGCTTATCTTCTGCTTTTTGCCGCCACTGGCATTACAATTATGAAAATATTCAATATATTCAGCGTGATCTTTTACTTTTCAACATTAATCCTCGTGAAAAAGGTAAAAGAAAAAAGCATACTTGTTTATGCAACATTTATAGAAATAATTACCCACGCATCAATAGCAACATTGTGCGTAGGCTGGGAATCCGATTTTGGAATGTTCCTGCTTATGATAATTCCTATCGCCTTTCTTATGCCGGATAAAAACAAAAAAAATTCGTTTATAATAATGACAGTATCAATATTACTCTATGGTATACTTGGATTTCTGTCCCTTATTCCTGACAGTTCCATATACAGCTTTGAAAAGAACTCTTATCATACTGTTTTTTATGTAATAAATATAATCAGCGACTCATCTATACTAATCTATTTTACAACAATATATACCATTATAAATCGTTATACAGACTGCAAACTAAGAGTGCAGAACGAACAGCTGAGAATTCTCGCCTCTACCGATCCGCTTACTCAGCTCAATAATCGCCGTGAAATGGGAAGAATACTTGCAGATATCAGTACTGAAAGCAAAAACAACAAGAAATCCTTTGTTATCGGTATCGGTGATATAGACAACTTCAAAAGAGTCAACGATACATACGGTCACGATCACGGAGATGTTGTTCTTTCCGCTATTTCTGCCATAATAGCAAGCAGTATTCCCGATAACGGATATGTCGCAAGATGGGGCGGCGAGGAATTCCTTTTTGTTATTCCCGATGCAGATATCTCTGCCGGAAAAAACTGCGGCGAGACGATAATACAATCAGTAAGTCAGCACAAATTCAAGCATAACGACTCTGTTTTCTTTGTCACAATGACATTCGGAGTCTGCGAAGGTCAGCCGGATGATATCGTCGATAAAATTATCAGCCATGCCGACGCCAGACTTTACATGGGCAAGCACAACGGAAAAAATCAGGTTGTGTATACAGATTAAATCAAAATAATACAGAAAAAACCGCACTCATAATAGAGCTGCGGTTTTTCTGATTTGTCCCATTACTTTCCTCTCTTATATTGAAAATGAGAGGATACCCATTATTAAGAGGCATACGCTATTTTGCAGATATCACCAGCTTTTCAGCCGGCAAACGTTGTCTCATCCGAGTTTGTCCTCAGTTTTTCCGAGTACAAGAGTAACATTAAGATTTCCGTTAAGAGTTCTTATGTGATCTATAAATTTTTTATGATCGGCATCAGTAATCATATTTATATCGTATACAAGTTCAAAAAGACTACCGAATTCTGTTGTTTTTACTTTTCTCAGATTCCATGATCTTGTGTAGGTATTGAGAACGCTGTCAAACAATCTCTGATAGTTAAGATCCTCCGGAATCGTTATTTTAAGCGTCATATTGGTCACAGGCGGTGTTCCGAATCTGAAGAAATTAATGAAAATCATTATAGCTCCAAGAATTATAAGGAATACAAAGCCGAATCCTACAAATCCCATTCCACACGCAAGACCTATTGCTACTGAGAAGAATATGTACGAAATATCAGCCGGATCGCCGGAAGCACTTCTGAATCTTATCAGTGAAAAAGCTCCTGCAAGACTGAAAGCCTTTGCCATGTTATTTCCGACAAGCATGATTATAATAGCTATGATAGCCGGAAGCATAAGCATCGAAAGAACGTGACTTTGTGCATAGCCGGTCTTTCTGTGTGTGAACATGTATATTATACATATCAGAAATCCGAGAGCTATCGCACTTAACGTACATATTATCACCTGAGATAGGGTGAGCGTATCTGTTGAGAGGACAGATTTAAAAAGCTTATCCATATTAAATTTTAACTCCTTTGTGCCGTTTTTATGAATTCCATGTTCCGTGCATTTACATAAATTCCGTTTTCAACCATTTTTTCAAGAGTATAACCCTTGAATGCACGGCCGTATTTTGAAAAACTCGTTTTGAATATTCCGAGTTCTGAAAGTGAATGCGACAGCCATAACGGCATCGAGCCTATAATCTTCACTTCCATGAGGTGCTGGTCTTCTTCGATTATCTGATTTCCGTAGCTTTCATTTGCCAGTGAGAGATCATAACGTCTTGCAGTTATTTTTCTGTCAAAAGTCAGTCGGAAGTCATTGTTATCCTTACCGAAAAAAGCTGAGCGCTGATAACTGATATACTGCGCCGGATGAATACGATATGTTTTCAGAAACTGAACAAGTTCAGCCATAACCTGATTCTGTATGTATTTGCTGCTTTCGGGAGGAAGATTTCCGTATTTAAGAAAATCCTCTGCCTGAGCGAGAGTCATTGATACACGTCTTTTGGTAACAATTCCGCCTATTTTCTTTTTTATTTCAAGAAAGACACGATCATCAGGCTGTGCAGGCGAATAATAACTGCGCAGTCTTATTTTTTCCTTGTAATACGGTTTTTCAAGAGAGGTTCTTATCAGATAATTATCATCAGTATCATAATATATGTTGTATATACCGTATTCTTTGCCGCCTACGCAATATTTATCCGGATTCATATACTGATGAATTACAGGAAGAATTCCATTATACTGTTCATCATTCAGAAGGAATTTGAGTTCATACCTTTTGAATGTATTTATAGCCATTAACACTCCTCCTTTCAGACAGCATCCGTTCATGAACAAAAAAACTCAAAGCCTGTATCAACTATTTTTATCATATATAATATAGTTTACGAATAACATTTCAGAAATCAGGGGTATTTTATACAGAAATTCTCCGAAAAGCCTGTTTTTTGGCTATTATTCTAAAATATAAGAAATAATTCTGCTGGATATTTGTGATATTTTACAATTTTATTGAAGATACCCCTTTTTTCTTCAACAAGAATCCGTAAACTATAATAATAATGAAAATCCAGAATTCAGTAAAAAATTAATATCTGTTTTCACCATTTCATCCTCTACTTATAGAATAACACACAAACAAAAAGATTTTTTGATAATTATGTGAAAAAAATGTAAAAAAACGTGACAAGAAAACGGAAGTTAATCTTCTACAATTTTATTTTACATTTACTTAATATTTTATTAATTTTCACGATGTATACTAAAAAATAGATATAATAGGATTTTATCGGCACCCCTCTGCCAATGAAAATCCCAAGGCAATAGAGCGGATATTGTCTTATTAACTGAATCAGCATTAATTTATATCCGTAAAAATTAAAGGAGTTGTTATTTATGAAATCGAAAAAACGCAAAAAATGTATTAGCAGAATTACCGCCATTTCAGTTGCTGCTTTGTCGTGCGCTTCTGCAATATCGGTATATTCCCTCGCAAGCAGTCTGGGCACGGTTACTCAGCCGACTGCCGATGATCTCAAGGGCACAGGCGATTATATTTTAGGCAGAGCTGATACAGCACCAGAAAATGCTGACATGGACGGGGACGGAGTGATAGATGCCTTTGATATGGTATTGATGAGACAGGCTCTTTCTACAGAAGTTGAAGACGATACTGTAGAAAAGCATATCTATCTCGAAGGCACTTCAATTCGCTTTGAAGGCTCTGGAATGTCTCTCAACGAATCAGCTGATGTTATTACCATCTCCAAACCAGGAACGTTTATAGTTACCGGTGAACTTGAAGACGGTCAGATAATCGTTGACGTTGACAAGGACGCTTATCCGGCTGGCGCAGTTGAACTCAGCCTTGAAGGCATGGAAATTTCATGCTCGGACAACTCACCTATCTACATTGCAAGCATTGACGACGAATGTACGATTACTGCGAAAAAGGGAACAGACAATATAATCTCAGACGGAACTTCATATACAAATGCTGACGAAGATTCCGGAGCTATTTACAGCAAAGACGACATAAAATTCAAGGGCAAGGGAAATCTTACTGTAAACGGAAACTGCGCTGACGGTATCGTCGGCAAGGACGATGTCAAGATATATAACGGAAATATTACAGTAAATGCTGTTGACGACGGTATCAGAGGCAAAGATTCCGTCAGAATCGGTGATGCAGACGATTTAGGCGTTGAGGATGCATTCAAGAATCTTTCTGTTAGCATAACTACAAAGTCGGGCGATGGTATAACATCAACAAATGCAGAGGACGAAGGCAAGGGTTATATCACAATCAACGGTGGAACTATATCTATCGACTCATACGCCGACGGTGTACAGGCTGAACAGGATGTCACTGTCAACGGCGGTGATATCACCATCGAAACATATGAAGGAAGCTCGTTCTCCGGAAATGCTTCATCCGGTTCATGGGGCGGAAGCACTTCGGCTGAACCTGATGTAAGTGCAAAGGGACTTAAATCTAACAGTACGCTTACAATCAACGGCGGTACAATAAATATTGATTCTTCTGACGACTGTATCCATTCTGCCGGAAATCTCTCTCTCATCGGCGGAAAGCTTACACTCGCAACAGCAGATGATGCTTGTCACTCTGACGCAGATCTCACAGTAGGAAACGGAACCGCAGATACTTTCGATGACATAATCATCTACGCTACAAAGTGCTATGAGGGTATCGAAGGTCTGAATATCACCCAGAACAGCGGTACTGTCGTTATAAATTCAACTGACGACGGTTACAATGCTGCCGGCGGTGCTGACGGCTCAGGAAACACCTCTCCCGGCGGCTGGAATCCCGGCGGCTTCGGCGGAAGCACAGGCAGCTATTCACTGAATCTCAACGGCGGATTTGCTCTCGTAAACATCGCAGACGGCGATCATGACGGCTTCGATTCAAATGGTACTCTCACTATCAGCGGAGGTTATTTCATCACAAACGGAAATGAACCATTCGACTGCGACGGTACAAAAACTTATTCCGGCGGCGTTTATGTTATAAACAAGGGTTCCGGCGGAATGGGCGGAATGGGAGGCATGGGCGGAAGTGCTCTTGCTTCAACAGTTACAGCTTCATGTTCTGCTAATGCCGGCACAAGAATCACTCTTGCTGACGGGGAAAATGTTATTGTTTCATTTATCGCCGGCAAAAACGTAACTTCACTTACAGCCGGATGCAACGATTATACAGGTGCTAAATTCTATACAGGCGGAACTGTCACAGGTACTCCCGTAGCTGAGCTTGGCACTCAGATATGTTACATTGACGGTACTATCTCTGGCGGAACTGCACTCACATCAGGCAGTTCCAGCAGTACCAATCCTTGGGGAAAATAAATCTTTAACAGCAAAACCGGCAGCCTTTTCAGACTGCCGGTTCTTTTTTCTAATGAACTTTCTTTATTTACACATTATTCTATGCTGTTTGCTTCTCCGATCATATCTTCTGTAAAAACACGGAGAGATGATTCATCATACTCACATTTGCTTATCTTCCAGCCATAACCGTCTTTTTCAACGTGTACGATCAGGTCTTTTACCATATTGCTTTCTTCTGCCGCATGACAGTAAACTACAATGTCAAAGCTTCCGTTCTTCACATTTTTTATCTGAGGTTCACCAAACCAACGGAAAGGCGCTTCTCGTAAACCAAACAAATAATAGAGTTCTCCGTCAATTTCCTTGAACATTGCCGGTTTTCCTGATTCTGTTTTAGCATAAATACTCTTGAAAAGATTTTCGTTTGCTTCGCCTGTGACCACACTGTCCACCCATCTCTTTATATCTTCAACAGCATTCTTGAAATTCTCATTTGCATAATCATCAGAAACCTTATAGTATACATACTCATAACCATTGCCATCAACGATTGTATTTGTAATTTCTTTTTCAAGATTTATATCCACCATACCTACTCTGAAATTATCAAGCAGCGTGAAGTCTTCAAGTATATCCATTGCAAGATCAACATTAGGAACTTCTGCTTCAGTGTCAGAATCATTACCATTATTGCTGTCTCCTACCTCAAAGCCGCTTACTTTCCACTTGCCGTCAACAAATGCAAACTGTGCTTTTACGTTATACATTGAACCGTCCATATCAGCGGTTGCATCAGCATAGAATGTAGTTCCGTCATATCCGCTTATAACTGGTCTGCTGCTGATATTTATAGTTCTTCCGACAGTTGTGTCACCGTAGAGTAAATACAGCTTTCCGTCACGTTCAATGTATACAGAGGGAGAACCAGCAGTATCAAAAACGTTACTCATGTGATCTGTAAGGATAGGATCTGTAAGATACTCTGTCATAAGTGCCTTAACATCGTCAATACAGCTGAAGCGTGTGTCGCTGACTCTGCAATAATATACAGAATCACCTTCATCGGGATAATCAGTATATCTTGTATCTGTAAACTTATCAGCTGCATCTACTTCAACACCAACGCCATTAGCTATATCCTCAATAAGGAAATAATCTCCGAACCCTCCGAGTGCAGCTGCAACAAGTTCTTCTTCTGTAAGCTCCGGAACGATATTATCTGGCTCTGTTGTCACCGGTGCAGTAGTCACCGGAATTGTCAGAATAGCATCTGTAGTTGTCACCGCTGCATCTGTTGTGGTCTGAACTTCAACGGCTGTGTTGTCCTTCTTTGTGCTGTCCTTGCCGTTTCTGTTCAGCGCAAATACTGTTCCGGCGATTCCGCCTACAAGTACTAAGCAAGCTGCTGCGGAAACAAATGTATACCACTTGGGACGATTGTAACGCTCTACGCCGCTTACTTCAGCGCCCTCTTTGTTCATAGATATATTATTTTCTCTGTTCATTTTATTAAGTTTCTTTTTACTCATAGCCAACATCCTTTTCTTTTCTTCATCTGTAAGTACCGGAACTCCGGAAAGAAGCTCAACGGTTCTGTCATCAGCATTTTCAAGCATATTAAATTCACGTTTTTCTTTCATAATTCCGCACTCCTTTATAATGTGATACCAGCTGCCGCCAGTGTTGTTTTCAGCTTGTCAAGAGCTCTTGACGCCCTCATTCTGACTGCTGATGCCTTCATCGACAGAAGCTTTGCTATCTCTCTGGAAGAACGGTCATAATAGTATTTCTGGAGTATGATCGTTGAATCCGGTTCGCCAAGCTCATTTATTTTGCTGAGAAGTATCTCTCGTGTTTCTGTCATGTCTGAATCTGCTTCGATATCAGTTTCATCGCCGATGAGATTCATTTCTTCCTCAGAATCTCCGGAAAAACGATTCTGTCTTGCTGTTATACTATGAAATGCATTTATCGCACGTCTTTTTGCTACTGTTCCGATATAACCCTTCATATCGCCGCCGTTATCGTTTTCCTTCTTGTATCCGAAAAATACATCTGCGAAAATATCACTCACACATTCTTCGATATCCTCACGGGACGCCACACTCCTGAGCTTGTTGTACACTATTGCATATACATAATCGCAGTAGCTTTCAAAAAGCGCATTATATGCATTGTCCGGTGACTTTTTATATATCTTGCAGTATTCTGTACCGGTCATGTTCATTCCTCCTGATTATTGAAAGTGTTCCATGGAAATCGTGCTTTCATAAATAACATTCAGCCCACAAAACCAAAGTGTCACATATTTCCGGAAAATTTTTCAAAAAAATTTTTTCACTTCTGAAATTTATCGTAAAACAGCTTTTTTCGCTATTTCTTATTTTACATCTAATTTAATAATATTGCAATGTTTTTCTTTTATTTTAAGCTTACAAATACGCACTCCGATGGAAAACACTGCTCAATTTTTGGCATACGATGAATAGAACTATACAGGCAATAGTTCTGCAAAAAGAAAACATGGAAAATAAAACGGCACAGAGATCATCCTCTGTGCCGTGATATAGATTTCACCAATTACATTCTGTGATATTGAGATTATCCCAATTTGCATATATTGCATCAATAACTTCCTGTGTGAGCGTAGCTTCATTATCCGCATCTGCGATTAAACTCGGTCTGCGCCATACATATGAGTAGGATGCCGCATCATCAAGATAGAGACAGTAAACTGTACCATCAGGAGCTGTAAGTTTATGTGTGGGCAAACCGTCGCAGCTTATTGCATGATAATTCAGGCTGTCGAGCATTTCGAAAACATCAGCGGTCAGTCTGTCATCAAGAGCTGCAGCAGTATTGGCCGCCTCGGTCTGTGGTGGTATTTGAGATGTGGATTCGATTGATTCAGCAGACGTTTCGGCTTCTGTCGCAGGTTGTTTTGTCTCTGACTGCTGCTGCGGAATATCATTATCCGTTACTTCATTTTCAGCATTTCCTTTTGTCTGATAATCTGAGAGAGCAGAACCCTCTGTTGCTTTCTCAGTCGTTTTCTCTGTGGTAGGCTGGACTGAAGATGTGGTAATTGCTTCTGTGGCAGATTCAGAGGTAACAGAATCAATATACTTCTCCGTCTGAATTTCAACTTGTGAAGCAGTCTGATTATCACTGTCAGAGATGCTCAACGGCTCGTTGATCTGTCCGCATCCAGCCAGTGCAGCAGCCATAAATGATGTTATTGCTATAAATTTTCTTTTCATAATGATTCCTCCTATAAATCGTAATATTCCGTTGTGGTCATTTCTATACTTTCCTATTTGTTTCTTTATCACTTAATTTCTCCTGTTCTAAAGCCATTTAACTTATATTTCCAGCGATATTATCATATCCATTATTTCAAATATATCAGCGGATCTGTCAAAAACTGCAACATAAGCCAAGCCATTGTCATTGTCAGGATAATATCCTATCGTTATTTGCTCATCATTAACAAATGTTTCATCGTTAAATGTTCTATCAAGATAATCGTACTGTTTCGTACCGTAAGTCGCTCTTGAACCGTCCATTCTATCCTGATCAATAATACTGATAATGCCATTTGTAAATTTATATGTAACGTCTAAGCAAATCGTTTTGCCGGAATTTATATTCCCATTCCGACTTACTATTCCAATCTTGTAGCCGAGAAAATCACTTCTTGTACATTCTGTGACATCGTGCCCGAATCTCTCTTTAGCTTCTTCATAGCTGACATCAAGATCAGTATGAACAGCATATGGGAGATCGTCAAAATCTGTGGGTTCTTCTTTTTTGGGCGGAACAGTCGTTAATGAAGTGCTTACAGGTTCAGCCGGCTGTGAAGTCTGAGCTTTTTGCGTACTTTGAACAGGCGTTTCTGTCTGAGTAACAGCTTGTGTATGGCTTGTAGGTGCTGTTGTTGATACAGGCTTGTCTTCATCGGTAGTATTTATTTTTTCCGATGAATCCGTATTCTGCGCACAGCTGTCGTCTTCAAGGAGAGTATCTGTATTTTCATTTTTTACAGAATCAGATATATTTGTACTTTTGATATCAGCAGCAGTCGTTGAAGCTGTACCTTTTTGAATATCTGATATCACACCATCATCGTTGTTGCCTTCATACTGATATTCCTCTCTGCTGCCTGTCAGAACAGAAGAATTTCCGCTGATAAGTTCAGACGGTTTATGCACATTATAAAACACAACAGATCCAACAGTTATTACAGCAGCGGCAACGACAGAAGCAAATGCATAGATATTTCTCTTAGTGATGACACGGTTATCTTTCTTCTGACATGTATCAGTTATAGCACCGCTGATAAGATCATCGTCGATTTTCCCAATTATTTCAAGAAATCTAAGTTCATTCATAATCGTACCCTTCTTTCTGTAAAAAGGCTTTTAGTTTTTTTCTCGTCCGAAAAAGATAAGTAGCAACGGTTTTCTCTTTCATACCAAAATACTCTGCAATCTGAGATAATGAATCACCAAACCAATAGCGCCTGATAAACATATTCCGGTGCTTTTCATCCTGACTTCTAAGAAAACGGCTGATTGCATCAGCAAGTACATCTTCGGATATACTCTTGCCGTCGCCCGAAGGGATTATTCCGGAAATTTCGTCTATAGAAACGGTAAATTGCGGATTTCTCTTTTCAGCAGAGTTATATTTCAGCCTGTTGAGTGCGATATTTCGCACAATACGGCACAGGTACGATCTGAAATCGTTCAGATCTTCAGGCGGTATATTATCCCATATCTCATAATAGGCAGAATTCACACATTCTTCTATATCTTCATGCTGAGATAGGATATTACTCGCCACATAATAACACAGCCTATTATACTTTCGCTGCATTTCAGCTATTGCTTGTTCATTTCTTTCACGGATCAACTTAATAATTGATGCATCATCCATTGGATATGCCTCCTTCCGTGAGGAGTAGAGGTCCTCTGCTTATATAGACAACTTTCTGTACGCAAATATTACACTTCAAAGAAATTTTCCTGCAATTTCGAATATAAATAAATTATATAGCAAAACAAGCCTGAAAGCAATCATACTGCTCTCAGGCTCTTATTCTATACAGAAATACTATTGCTGCTAAAAATTTCATCCAGTTCCATCTGCTCTTGTTTGTGCTGACGCCAAAGCAGTAATGCCGCACACGTTGCCATAGGAATTGCAGCAATTAGCCCCACGTCATCCGGTCCGAAAACCGAACGCTCCGGGTGGCTGTTGCCCAATAACATTCTCGGACTGGCTGATGAATTAATCATTCCGTGAAGTATCGCCGTCAGCCATATGCTGCTTGATCTTACATAGAAAAAATCCGAAATAACACCCATAGACACGGTAAATACACAGAATACGGCGAATCCCAGCAGCGGTGCACCAATGTAATCCTTACCGTATTCATAGCCTACTGCGAGCATTACGGGGAAATGCCATACGCCATGTATCACACCGCCGATAAGAAGTCCCTTCGTTCTGCCGTAACCTGTTTTCAGTTCCGGATACATAAAGCCTCTCCAGCCTATCTCCTCGCCCAGTCCCAGAACTATGGCGATTATTATATCGAAGGAGGTAAGCGAATAAAATATCTCACTTGCAATGAAGGCAGTATATTGACTGCCGTTCTGGCGGAACTCCTCATATTCCGCATCTGTCATGAAGCGCTGAAACGCCTCAGCCGGTGCGAAGTCATCCGGAAACACCATGAAGTATAACGCTGCACCTATTATCTGAAATACTGTAGGTGCCAGCCAGGCAAAGAGGATGTATTTCCAGTTCTTGCCTAATCTGAGCCTCCAGCCCATTTCCTTTACATCCGCTTTTACGAACAGTGCTCCCAGCATAGGCATGAACATACAGATTGCCAGAGCGTTGTGAAAACTGGATTCTCCCGCCACGTTGCCCTGATTGGCTTTATAGCACCCAATGCCACCTATTATCCATGTGATAATGAAGGTGAAGAGCAAGTATTTCATCAGCTTTGACAAATTATATCATCTCCAGTCGTATCTAAAATTTCAAAATATGACACCGTACAAAGCCAACAGACGTGCTTGTGCGAGATTGTCTGAATATTTATGTAATGTTTATTATATCACAGAAAGCTGTATATTGCAAGATTTTCCGCATATTGTATGTGTAAAAAAATATATAGGCAATGTAGGGTGCGATGCCCACATCGCACCGTAGACATATTACATTCATAACGGGCGGATGTAGGCATCCGCCCCTACATAAGAAATAAAACAAAAATATGTTTGCCCACGAAAATTTCACACATACCGCATATTGTATGTGTAAGTTAAATACAGACCATAATGCCGCTTCAAGTGATATCCAACCTTCACGACTCATTTTTTGAAGAAAAGGTGTATAAATATATCTGTTCAACGACTTATAAGCCCTGTACATTGTGCAAGCAGTGCATATCCTAATTTATTTTTTCATATTATTATCGTAGAATATTGTAAAAAGGAGCGATATTATGGACAAAATCAAGCGCAGAATCATCAGCGGAGCTATCGTTTTCTGCTGTGCTATTGCCGGAATAAACGCAGTTTCTCATATTGGGAAAAAATCAGAAACGGAAAGCATTCCGACTGCTGTTACCGATTACAGCAATGAAACTCCGGTGATTATCCTCGATGCGGGACACGGCGGCTTCGACGGCGGATGTACCTCTGCTGACGGAATACCTGAAAAGGGAATCAATCTCAGCATTCTTCTGAAGCTTCGTGATATGCTTGAAATCAGCGGATATCAGGTGAAAGTTACTCGTGATGAGGATATTTCCATTCACGACAAGGGTATCGAGGGACTTGCCAATCAGAAAGGCAGCGACATGGACAACCGGCTCGAAATCTTCAATTCCGAGGACAATGCCGTATGTATTTCCATTCATCAGAATCAGTTCAACGATCCGAAATACAGCGGTGCGCAGATGTTCTTTTCCGGCAGTACAAGCGGAAGCGAGGAACTTGCACGTTCCCTCCAGAAAAGCTTTGCCGGAATGCTTCAGCCTGAAAACAAGCGTGAAATAAAGGAATGCGGCAAGGAACTTTTCCTTTGCTATTACAGTGAAAATCCGACAGTTATGGCAGAATGCGGCTTTCTCTCGAATCCGGAAGAAGCTGCACTTCTTGCAACAGACGATTATCAGAGCAAGGTTGCATTTACTATATATTCCGGCATATGCAGCTATATTGGGTCAAAGAAATAATTTCAACAAAAAGGGGAACTTAATACAGTTCCCCTTACTTTATATAAAAGCAGCCGTCCGATAAAGCGGCAGAGTGCCCCTTCCGCCGATCACTGCGGCGATGCACCTATGTCCCGAAGCTATTCAAGGGCACTGCCACTCCGGAACGGCGTATATCTTTTTGCTGCTTATAATATTTTATGCAGAAATCACGGAAATGCAACAAAGAAATTTCTTACAATCGCAAAAAAATCCGGAAGCGACCTTATACAGCCGTTTCCGGATTAATTTTTTTACAGCAGAGTGATTCCTCTTTCTGCGCACTTTTCAAGCATATCCTCAGGCCAGATAGATGACTGAACCTCTCCGATATGTGCC
>JAFXEJ010000019.1 GCA_017513795.1 Ruminococcus sp. | reverse complement strand
TTGCCCAAGCCTGGAAGTGGTCTGAAACTGTGATATGACCGGACTTTCTCTTTGACTGACGTACACTGAAGTACTGCTTGAAAGTCTCATAGCTGCTGTTAATACTCGGACCAGAGTGATCCATCTGGAAAATCTTGTACTGTGCGCCGTCGATTGTTACCATTTTACCAGGTGCATCCGGAACCCAGTCTACCCAGTCTTCGATGATGTAGTACTCTACAAGCGGAACGCCTGAGAGTCCCTTGTTCTGGAACCAGCCGTATACGCAAAGACGGGAGTTACCGTTTGCGCTTCCTGTCTGACGATAGTCAGCTGTATAGTCCATACCGATGTATGAATAGTCAGTAGCCTTCTTCTGTGAACCGAAGTCAAGTCCACGACGAGCGAGGAAGTTTCCGCTTGGAACGCTTGCACTCCACTCTGCCTTGAATGTAGCACCCTTTCCGAGTGTCATGGTACCGCTTCCGCCGGTCTTATCAAGCCAGATCTCATAGCTGTAGCCGTCGCAGTTTCCCTTATGCTGTGTTGTGCCGCCGCCAACACTGAGTCTGTCACCAACGCTTGCCGCAGAAGATGAAGTACGAGGCACATTAGGGAGCATCGTCATGCACATAACTGCAACTGTGAACACGCTGGCAATTTTTCTTAATTTGCTTTTCAGGTTCATAAAAATTTCCTCCTTTAAATTTTTTCAGCAGACGAAATTCCTCTGAATTTCTTTGAATCTGGTACAAAATCCAATCTGTCTGCCATAGTCTCCGCCTTTACAGCGGATATTGAATCTGACTTCCGTAACGTACTACGGAATTCGTTTGCCGGTGAGAATAATCCCCTCCTTAGATTTCTATTCCACTGTTTTTGTTTACAACTATATTTTATTACATTTTTGTGAACTTTTCAAGTCATATGTTGCTGAAAATAAACAAATCAGTCATTTTTTGCTAATTATGCACAACAGCCACTTCATGCATAAACGTCAAATTTCCGCTGTATATAGCCGTTATTCGGTTGTTTTAGCCATACAGCTGACAGCACTCTTAAATATAATATATATTTTAACATATTTACATCTTATCGTTCAATCAAAGAGCCATCCGCAGCTAATCTTCATTAATTATAAAAACAGGGACAGAATCATCCGTCCCTGTTGCTTTAATATTTCCGATTACGCCTTGAAAGCATTCTTGAGGAAATTGTAGATAAGCGGATGGATACAGTTGTCACCGTGACCGCCGCCCTGTATTTCCTGCCAGATATGAGGCTGACCGTTTGTTGTAAGAATTTCGTGATACTGCTTGGGGAATGTACCAACAACAGCATCATTTGTACCGCCTGTTATCATCAGGAAGTAAGGATCGTATGCGTGATCCTGAACCTTGAATTCAGATTCCGGCATATTTCCGGGATGAACCATATTTGAATCAGCTCCGGGAGTAACTCCGGGTGCCGGACATGCTGCGCCGATATATCCGAAATACTGAGGTCTTGTGATACCGATGTAGAGTGACTCTCTGCCGCCCATTGAGAAACCGTAGATACCTGTGTTCTCTCTGCCGGTTGCTACGGAGTAATGCTCCTCCATATAAGGCATAAGACACTCGATAAGATCCTCTCTGAATGCGTCATATCTTGCACATTCTTCAACAGTAATACCGCTGCACTGATTTGTATTCTCACTTGTGTACATAGCACAGCTTACGAGAATCATTTCCTCAGCTTCGCCTGACGCCATGAGATTTCCTCCGATAGACTTGCAATAGCCTACCATATCGTTTTCTGAACCGAAGATACCGTGATTTACATAAACAACGGGATACTTCTTGCTTGTGGAGTAGTTCGGAGGAAGAATTACTACTGCATTCTTATTCTTCTTTGCAATTGATGAGTAGTAAGTGATTTTTTCCTCTGTACAGCCGTTATTTGAGCCGCTTGTTATGTTTGCCGGTACGTTTGCTGTAATGGAGCTTCTGAGCGAATCCATGTAAGCGGCGCCGTCAGCACTTGCCGGCTTTGCTGTTGTAGTAGTTGTTGTTGTTTTAATAGCTGTTGTTGTTGTCGGAGTGCTGCTCTGCTGTACGCTCTCAGGAAGCTTGTCAAGAAGCTTGAGGAGATACTTCTGAATAGCAAGAGCATCTGCGTTTGTAATGCCGTTTCCGGACATATTTACGTCTGCGTTAGCTGCACCCTGTGCAGAAATGTGAGCCTTATCTGTTCCCTTTACGCCGTATACATCGGGATTACCGATAACCTGCATTACGAGAACAGCGTCAGAAAGTGTAAGATTTCCGTCACAGTTTGCGTCGCCCCATACGTCTGCCTTTACATCAGGATTTACTGTTGTAGTAGTTGTTGTTGTAACCGGCTTTGTTGTTGAGGTTGTTGTTACTATCTGCGATACGTCTGTTCTTGTGAGCTTGACATCGTCGATGAAGAATGGAATACAGTCAGCATCTGACGCTGTTTCAGTGTATGATGACTGAATATAAAGTGCGATATCCTTTGCGTTTGAAGGAATATCAAATTCTGCAGCAAGTTCTGTCCACTTGCCTGAGCTGCCTGTTGCGTCAACGAGGTTTACATACTCAGTATCTGTTCCGGTTGTTACATACTGTACACCGAGAGTATAACCCATGCTGCTGTAATTATTGCTCTTGAAACCTGCGAAAGCTGAAATATCATAGCTGCCGCCTGCAACAAGATCGTTACTTGAAATTGTGAAGCCGTTCCATGACTGTGTACGTCCTTCAACGTAAAGGGACTGTTTTCCGCCGTGTGCGAAATCGCTTGTAAGACCGTAGGAAACGTCACCACGACCTGTCCAGTCTGTGCCAGTTCCCTCAAAGTTGTCAGAAACACCGTTGCCGCTTCCGCTGGGAGCTGTATAATTGATTTCTTCCTCAGGCTCCGGCTCTGGCTCTGGCTCTGGCACCGGACGTGTGCCTGTATAAACATCAAGCTTCGTAATATCAGCTACACCGCTGCTCTGCCAGCCTTCAGCATTGAGAGCTACTTCGTAAAGGTTACCGATGCCCCAGCCTTCGTTTGCCCAAGCCTGGAAGTGGTCTGAAACTGTGATATGACCGGACTTTCTCTTTGACTGACGTACACTGAAGTACTGCTTGAAAGTCTCATAGCTGCTGTTAATACTCGGACCAGAGTGATCCATCTGGAAAATCT
>JAFXEJ010000018.1 GCA_017513795.1 Ruminococcus sp. | reverse complement strand
TACCGAGGTCAGTTTCAAGAAGGTTGATCTTTTCAGTTTCCTTGCTTCTCTTGAACATAGCACCAATAGCGTTTGCATACAGTGAGAATTCAAGATTTTCATGACCGTGAATCTGCGGAGGAACGTTGATAAGGCTTGTTTTAAGATCAAGCTTTTCAAGCTCGTCAGTAAGTCTTACATACTCATGAGTATCTCCGTAGAAGATTACGTTCTCAATAGCCTCACCTGTCTGACGGCTTCTGTGGAACTGGAGCATACGGAAGATGTTTTCGTTTACAGCTTCGAAAACGTAGTCATCTGAGTAGCCGTAGTCAGCAGCGTCGATAGATGCGAAACGTGAGAATGAGAGTGATCCCTGCTCATAAAGGTTGAGAGAGATGAAGTTGTTGTCGATCTGAACAGCGAGAAGCGGCATCTTGGATCTGATCTTTGTATCAGCAAGAAGAACCTTTGTGATACAGTTACATCCGATCATAACTGACTTGAGTGAGATACCGAGAAGCTTGAATACTTCTCTGTAGCTGTTTACGATTTCATAAGGACAAGCTGTAGCGAGGATTCTGTAAGCAGGCTCGCTGTTGTCGCCTGAAGTTTCTGCTTCACCTACAATAATATAGGATACGCTGTAGGAATCATCGAGGTTAAGTTCAGCCTGCATCTGCTGCTTAACAACCTTCTGAAGGTCCTGATTCTTTACCTTGGCAACATTCATTTCCTTGAAGATTGTGAGGTTTGAGGAAATTGATACGATAGCCTCTTTATCGGGCATCTTGTGTTTTTTCAGGATACCGTTGATGAGTGTAGCCACATTGGGAACGTCCTTAACGTGACCGTTTACGATGAGATTTTCTTCAATATCAAGGGTTGCAGCGGAACTGATCTTAATTTTTCCGTTGCTTTCTGTTCCCTTAACAACACGTATATTTCTGTCGGTAATATCAAATGAAAGCATTTATCTTTCCACCTTTCCGTATTATTCGTTTTCGATACTCTCGAAGGAACCGTAGAGTGCGGGGTAAACACCACATACTACAAGACCAATGATAAGACCCATGAAAATGAGGAGCAACGGCTCTACCATGCTTACCAGACGCTGTACAGCTGAGTCTGATTCATCTTCATAGTAGTCAGATGTCTTTTCAAGAATTGAGTCAAGAGCACCTGCTTCTTCGCCGACGTAGATTACTGAGCAGAACATCGGTTCAAAGATTTCAGTTCTTGTAATAGCTGCTGAAAGTGATTCACCCTGTTTAACTTCGTCTACAACGTCCTCGAACTTCTTGTCGATGTAGGAATTTCCGAGAATAGCGGAAGCTCTTTCAAGACATTCTACCATAGGAATACCACTGGAGTACAGGGATGAAAGTGTTCTTGCGAAACGTCCTGTATAGATCTTTGTGATAAGGGGACCAATTCCAGGACCCGTTACAAGAAAACGGTCAACTTTAATTCTGATACTCGGTGTTTTGAGAGCATATTTGACACCGAAGAAACCAGCAACCGCAATAATAACAAGTATGTACCATTTTTCTCTGAGGAAGTCACTGATAGCTGCCAGACACTTTGTAAGGAACGGCATCGTTGACGGATCATCGTACATGTCGATAAATGTAGGCATGATGAATGTAAAGAGGAAAATTACAATTACAATACAGAGGATGAGAAGTATCAGAGGATAAGTCATAGCACCCTTTATAGTGTTTTTCAGTTTGTTTTCCTTAGCGTAGTGATCAGACATACGCTGCATGATAACGTCGAGAGAACCACTTGATTCACCGGCTGCAACCATGGAGATCAGGAACTCAGGGAACGAACCCTCATGCATTTCAAGAGCTGAGGAGAAGGATTCACCCTTCTGAACGTTTTCGTAGATATCCTGCCAGATAGCTCTTGGCTTTTCTGACTCCTGCTCTTTACAGAGAATGTCGATTGATTTTACAAGAGTAAGACCTGAGGTAAGCATAGCACTGAGCTGTCTGCAGCAGAATGCCAGTTCCTTGGTGTTAAACTTGTACAATGTTTTTGTGTCTGTTGAATCGCTTTCCTTGTAATCCTTAACGTACAGACCTTTTTCCTTAATCTTCTTTAAGAATTCCTGTTCGTTTTCCGCATTGATTACACCCTTTACCTGCTTATTCTTAGCGTCCTGGGCAATATAGGAAAAACTCTTCATGAAACCACCTCCATAAATTATTGCTTGAGCTGCTGTCTTTCAGACCTGTTTTGATTCAGAGCTCATCAGAATATATGCTGTACCTTCTGTTTCTGATGCTTTGTCCCGCATCAGTTCAGACTGCATTAACTCCATATTCTTTCGGAGTATCTGTTCAAACAGATTCCGACAGATCTTAATAGAACAATTATATCATTTTGGCAATTATTTTTCAATCGCTTTTTTGACATAAATAATCGCCCCTTTTTTATTAATATTCACCAACTTTTATACTAATTGTAATATTTCGTGGCTTAAAAAGGGATTTTTCTACAAAATTCAATTTTTTAAGACAGCATAATCACAGCATTCCTGTACCAATGCTGTAGATTGTTAAACTTACACAAATATTATATCATACTCTTTACTTAATTGCAACATAAAAACGCAAATTTTTTCTATTTTTTATAAAACTGTAAACTTTGGCAAATCGGTTAACTATAATTTAGGCATTTTGACTGTAGAATAAATTTTTTCGCCGTAATACACAAAAAACGGCTTCCGGAATGACCAGAAGCCGTTAATACATTATACAATCTCAGTTCTTTCGCTGAAGGTATCAAACACACGCAAACCATTGCAGTACGCTGTTTTACAGATTTTTTCATTGAAATACATCCGCCGGATATTTCTGCCGTTATAGCAAAGTGACGACTCAGTTCTCTTTCTTATAGCTTTAAGTCTTCCCAGCCACGGAAATCCGTCGTTTACATTTTCTCCGAAGCAAGTCATCATATATTCCGGAAACGGTGCCTCAAGCTTCGCCGAAGCAACAGACAGCTGTGCAATTACAGGATATCTTCCGCTTTCAGCAAAAAACATATATTCATTTACTGTACCGACAAGATCTGCCGATTCACGTTCATTCAGTTCGGGAATACATGGGTACCCCTGATTCCTTCCTTTTATTATCTCAAATGCCATTGCCGTCACCCACACACAAATCCTATGGAAGTCAGATATTCCGGATCCTTGCACTGATCCGTCGTAAGTCCGTAAAACAGATTTTCTCCGTATCCGAGAGTTCTGCGCTCAGCTCCCGCCATAAGATCATTATCATAAAAGCATGCCGAAACATAATCACCGCTGCAATATACGTAGTCTATACCCGTCATGGCAACTGCCTGATAGAAATTTGAAAAAACTGAGTAGGAATCTGACATATTGAATATATGATAAGATTCCTCAGAATCACAGTGAATACTTCCCGTAATCCATGAATCGCTTGCATATGCATGACGGAAAACCGAAGTTTCATACAACTGTGCATTACCCTCATCATGGATCAGAAGATCAAGTATTATCTGCGTTCTTCTGATATTTCCGTCATAGATAAGGGGATATCCTCTGTTTATGACAGCTGATACTGCAATTACTGAAAGATCAGACGATACCGTAGATTGTTTCCATGAAGCATACAGCATGAACCTGATGCATAGGAATCACCATGATGAGTAATTTTAAGAATCATGGCGCAGTCATAGATATCCACCGTTGCATTTATCTCCGTATCCGCTCTGAAAAGATTCACCTCAGAACCGCAGAGAACTGCATTTTCAAGCATAAGACCAGATATACTGATCTTTCCTGAAATCATCACTCTGAATACATTAACAACTTTCTGAAGATCTGAAACATAAATATTTCTTATTTTATGTCCGTTTCCGTCAAACGACGACCAGTTTACCGGAATCGGAACGAAATTTTCCGCATACGGAGTACCATTCAGTTCAATATCTGCACCAAGACGGCAGCAGACTTCCGGACCTCCGAGTTCCTCCATTGAATAAAGATCGTCAATCGTCATAATAATAAACGGATCTGTATGTGTTCCTGTACCTTTCATGTCATTCCTCCTCTATTATAATGTATAAGGAATCTGCCTTGTGCTCTGACGAATCATATTCTGACTGCGTAACTGCAATTACTTCCGGACGTGCAAGAAATGTCATGCAGGCTTCTTCCATAGCATCAAGACGCCTGTTGACAGAATCAATATCAAACGCATCAATTTCAGCCTGTATTTCTGCAAGACCTTCTGCTGCCGCCTGATTTATCTGAGCGATAGTCTGTTCAGAAGTATCAGGAATAACTTCATTCGTACCCGTAAGCGCAGGCTTGATATTTACGGGCGGCATATCATATTTGACAACGCATAGGAACATTCCGTTTTTTATCAAGGAAGCTGTTATCTCCAGCATGAGCTTTCCCGGATATCTGGTAAAAAGTCCTGTCACTTCCCACGCAAGACGAAGCTTGTCATCGAGCGTTTCAAAAAGCAGTACAGATGTAGCTATCTTGCCGGATTCCGTTTCGCCTTTTATCACAAAGCTGCATTCCGAGAGATCCCAGCCATTATAAAAACGGTCAATGACAATATGTATTGTATCGGCATAGCTTTCTCCCTGTATGAAAAGACTGCCTATCGGGTAAGTGGGAATATTTTTCCCCTTAGCGATCAATTCCATTAGTTTCCTCCTTTTCCGGAGAGCTCCGCAGTACTCTCCTGTAAGAAGGACGAAAAAGCAGCTCATTCAATGTTTTTTCGTTTAATTAAGCAGAAAAAATCCCCTTCATTACGAAGGGGAGAGATTGTCGATAAACATCGTTTTTTGCGGGCGAACACAGTTCGCCCCTACATTCATAATATGTAAAATAGCCATTTGTAGGGGACGGCGTCCACGACGTCCCGCAAAACAGAGATTTTTGGACGTTCTCAATCCCCTCCGTTTCCGAAGGGGATAATTCTGATTATAAACCTGAAACAGTGAAGTTTACCGTTACCTTTGTCCATGATGCAAAAGCATCCTTGCTTACAAGAACTGAAGAATATCCGGGAGTATCATTTGTAACAGCACCCTCTGCGGATACTGAACCATCCGGCACAATAGTTGCCCATTCATTGTATATATTTGACTTTATATCCTTGCCGCTCTCGGTAAATGTATAATTCTTTGCTGCAAGAGGAATCGAAGTTCCGTCAACCTCAATGGAATCAATAGTGAGCACCGCAGCCGGACATGAAGCCGCACCGTCCTTTATTTTAAGTGCGGCATACAGAATTCCCTCCGGTTTTGTGTTCGTTCCGGCACTGGCACGGAATCCGTCTGTATCAGCTGTAACGCTTACTGAATAGCTTCCGTTGGCTGTGATATCTGCAACAACTGCATTATAGCAGAGATTTTCTTTTACAGTTCCGAGATACTGATTATTGCCCTTTGAATCTCTTATTTCAAGGTATGCCTGACCAGCTTCAACAGCAACAGCAGAACTCTCCTGAGCAGCTGTAACGTCAGCAGCGCTCTTATTTACATAAGAAGATTTCTTTTCAGATTTTTTCTTATCGCCGCACGAAGTTATCGCAGCACACATCATAAGTGAAGCAGCCAGTACAGCTGATATTTTCTTTAAATTCATTATATTAAACCTCCGGATAAGTATTAATTTATAATACCATATTTTTATATAAAGATTCAATTCGCTTATTTAACAAAATTAACATGAGTTATTTGGATGACTGTACAAAGCAGATCAGTTCAGCTCAAACATTCCGGTATAAAGCTGGAAGTATTTTCCTCTGAGATCAATAAGCTCATTGTGGCTTCCTCTCTCGATAATTCTTCCATGCTCCAGAACCATGATAGCATGGGAATTTCTTACAGTAGAAAGACGGTGCGCAATTACGAAAACCGTTCTTCCCTCCATAAGACTGTCCATACCCTTTTCGATAAGAGCCTCAGTTCTTGTGTCGATAGAGCTTGTAGCTTCATCGAGAATAAGCACAGGCGGATCAGCAACAGCTGCTCTTGCAATTGAAAGAAGCTGTCTCTGTCCCTGACTGAGATTTCCTCCGTCAGCCGTAAGCATTGTATTATAGCCGTTTTCAAGGTGTCTGATGAAGTGATCTGCATTTGCAAGCTTAGCTGCTGCGTATACTTCTTCATCTGTAGCGTCAAGCTTTCCGTAGCGGATATTATCCATTACAGTTCCGGTAAACAGGTGCGTATCCTGAAGAACTATTGACTGTGAACGGCGAAGATCCTTTTTCCTTATCTTGTTAATGTTTATGCCGTCATAACGAATCTTTCCGTCAGGAACATCATAGAAACGGTTGACAAGATTTGTAATTGTAGTCTTTCCGGCACCGGTAGAACCTACAAAAGCTATCTTCTGTCCCGGATGCGCATAAAGGCTTATGCCGTTGAGAACAACTTTTTCCGGTTCATAGCCGAATACAACATCGTCGAACTCTACCTTTCCACGGACTTCGGTATAAGTTACAGTTCCGTCAGCCTTGTGAGGATGTCTCCATGCCCATTTTCCTGTACGCTTATCAGATTCGGTGATAGTTCCGTCAGGAGCAACATCTGCGCTTACAAGAGTAACATATCCTTCGTCAGCTTCCGGCTCCTCGTCAATGACTCTGAAAATTCTTTCTGCGCCGGCAAGAGCAGTAAGAACAGCGTTCATCTGCTGTGAGATCTGTGTTATCGGCTGTGAGAACTGTCTTGTAAACTGGAGATATGATACAACAGTTCCTACAGTAAGACTTCCTATGCCCTTTACCACCATGATTCCTCCGGCAATAGCAGTTGCGGCATAGTGGAGATATGAAAGATTATTCATTATCGGCATGAGGATATTTGCAAATGTATGCGCTCTTGTGGAAACCTCACAGAGATGTTCGTTGAGCTTGTCAAATTCCGCAACAGCTTCATCCTCGTGGGTAAATACCTTGACTACCTTCTGACCGTCGATCATTTCTTCGATATATCCGTTGACATCACCGATAGCCTTCTGCTGTGCGATAAATCCCTTGCCGCTGCGTGAGCCTATAAAACCGATAACACGGATGATAAGAATGAACATCACTACTACTATAATAGTAAGCTGCCAGCTGTAAATGAGCATTGCCGTAAATACGCCGACTATCGTGATCGCAGAACTGATGAAATGCGCAACGCTGTTGCTGAGCATTTCACGGATAACATCAGTATCGTTTGTGAAAAGGCTCATCAGTTCGCCGTGAGTATGCTTGTCAAAATATCGTATCGGCAGCATTTCCATTTTGCTGAAAAGATCGTTTCTTATGCGCATAAGAGCCTGCGTCGAAACTTTAAGCATGATTCTCTGATAGATATACGCCGAGATGCATCCGAGAATGTAAATTCCGGCAATAACAGCAATAATTCCGACAAATTCGGCTTTATCCCATTTTCCTGTTCTCAGGCTTTCCTCGATGTTGTCGATAAGCGGTTTGAGCATATAGTTTCCGGCGATTCCGGCAGCAGAGCTGATAACTATACCTATCACAACAACGATAAGCTGTAACTTAAAGCCATACATATAACTGAAAATCCGCTTGAATGTACCGAAAACCTTCTCCGGCTTCTGCATTGGCTGCATATTCTTCTTAGGAGGCATTATTCATCCGCTCCTTTCTGCTGTGAATCATATACTTCACGGTATATCTCATTTGATTTCATAAGCTCCTCGTGAGTGCCTATGCCGTTGATCTCTCCGCCGTCCATGACGATAATCCTGTCTGCGTCCATAACGGAGGAGATTCGCTGTGCAATGATGATAGTTGTCGTATCGGCAAGCTTTTCACGGAAAGCCTTTCTTATGCTGCTGTCTGTAGCCGTATCAACAGCGCTGGTAGAGTCGTCAAGAATGATGATTCCGGGCTTTTTGAGAAGTGCTCTCGCAATACAGAGACGCTGCTTCTGACCGCCGGAAACATTCACGCCGCCCTGTCCGAGATATGTATCATAACCGTCAGGGAATCCCATTATAAAGTCGTGAGCACAGGCTGACTTGCAGGCTTCGATAATTTCCTCGTCGGATGCATCGCCGTTTCCCCATTTAAGGTTATCCTTTATCGTACCGGAGAAAAGAACGTTCTTCTGGAGAACCATCGCAACCTGATCTCTGAGTGTTTCAAGAGAGTACTCACGGACATCATGACCGCCGACAGTAACAGTTCCCTCTGTAGCGTCGTAAAGACGTGGGATAAGCTGGACAAGCGTACTTTTTGAAGAACCAGTACCGCCGATAATTCCTATAGTTTCGCCTGATTTTATATCAAGGCTGATATTTTCAAGGGCAAGATTGTTCATGTCTCCGAAGTAGGAGAAGCTTACATTTCTGAAGCTTATCGAACCGTCCTCCGGCATAACTGAAGCTCCCTCGGGATCAGCGATTGCCGGTTCTTCGGAAAGAACCTCGTATACACGCTGCATTGACGCTCTTGAAATTACAAACATGATAAAGAGCATTGAAAGCATCATCAGCGAAATAAGAATCTGTCCGACATACATAATGAAGCTTGAAAGCTGTCCGGTAAGTATATCGCCGTCTACAGCCATATTTCCGCCGAACCAGAGAATAGCGCAGATGCTTCCGTACATAACAAGCTGCATTATCGGCATATTGAGGATAATCAGCTTTTCTGCGAATACCTGTGCACGTCTTACGCCGTCGGAAGTCTCGCTGAATCTTTTTGTTTCGTAGTCCTCACGGGCAAACGCCTTGACTACACGGATTCCGGTAAGATTTTCCTGAACCATGCCATTCATGGAGTCGTACTGGCTGAGCATTTTCTCAAATCTCGGGAATGCCTTTGTTGCGATAAAGAATATGGAAATTCCCAGTACCGGAATCGCAAACAAAAATACGACGGAAAGCTTCGGATTTACGCAGACAGCCATTATCGTTGCACTGACAAGCATTATCGGTGAACGGAACGCTCCTCGTATAAGCATCATGAATGCATTCTGGAGATTTGTAACGTCTGTTGTAAGTCTTGTCGTGAGCGAAGCTGTCGAGAACTTATCAACGTTGGAGAAAGAAAAATCCTGAACCTTTCTGAACATCGCACCTCTGAGATTTTTTGCAAAGCCCATTCCGGCAACTGCTCCGAGACGTCCGGCTATCGCTCCGAAGAAAAGCGACAGCAGAGCCATCGCAACCATGAGCGCACCCATTCCGGCGACATATCCTATATCGCCCTCCTTAATGCCGTTGTCGATGATTTTCGCCATAACAAGAGGAATTGTGACTTCCATGATGACTTCGCCGACTATAGCGACAGGAGTCAGTATGGCTTGTTTCTTGTATTCTCCGACATGGGAGAATATCGTTCTGAACATAACATCATGCTCCTTTCATGTAATAATATATTTTCAATCAACGGGAAAAAGGGACGCCGTAAAGGCGCCCTTTTAGCTTATGATATATTATAACACATTTATTCTGTCAGCGTCACTTTTGATTTTTGAAGCTGAAAGAGTAGAGGAAAGCTTCTGCTTTACCATTTTGATGTTCTGAAGATTTCTTGAATAGTAATTTTCTGTATCGTTGAGCATCTTTGCAACAGATACAGCTGCATTCTGCTGAAGATTCTTTGCAGCAGCCTGAGCCTTTGTAATCATATCAACAGCCTTTTTCTTAGCTTCTGCCATGATAGCCTCACGAGAAACAAGCTGAGCTGCTCTTTCCTCAGCCTTGCGGATAATGCTTTCTGCATTAAGCTTGGCTTCGTTGAGGATTCTCTGGCAGTCAAACTCTATTTTCTTGGCTTCCTTGAGCTCGTGGGGCATATTGAGACGCACGTCGTTGATAAGTTCTCTCATGCGCTCGCCGTCGATAACCTTCTTATGTGCAACAAATGGCATTGAGGACGCCTTATCAAGAAGCTCGTCCATTTCTTCAAGAATTTCATCAATACTCATAATATTTACCTCTCTTTAATAAGTCTTTGTTTTATATCATCAAGAATCTTTTCGGGAACAAAATGGCTGATATCTCCGCCGAAATACGCTATCTGCTTGACAACGCTCGAACTGAGATACATATTTTCCGCAGCCGTTGTGAGAAATACCGTTTCTGCGCCGGCATACAGCTTTTTGTTTGCAAGAGCCATCTGGAATTCATATTCAAAGTCGCTGACAGCACGAAGTCCCTTGACAATTGCTATAGCCCCTACATTGCGCACATAATCGGCAAGGAGTCCGTCAAGGATGTCAATAACGACGTTATCCAGATCTTTTGTAACTGATTCTATCATCAGCATTCTTTCGGTAAGCGTAAAGCTGGGATTTGTCTTTCCTGCGTTTACGGAGATAAGTACTATCACCTTGTCAAAGAGCTTTGAAGCTCTTGTGATTATATCGAGGTGACCAAGCGTCACGGGATCAAAGCTTCCGGGACAAACTGCGATTCTTCTCATGCTTCATCATCCTCTCCGCCGTCATCGTCGGGAAGTGGCTTATCAAAGATAGTCACGTTTATCTTTCCGTAACGATATGTTTTTCTCAGCACAAGACCTTCCGGTGTTGCGGGAGTTTCTGCCTCTGACTCATATTCGCAGATAATGCAGCCGCCCTCCTGAAGTTTTGAAGCAGCAATCGGAAGAACCGTATCAATATGTCCGTGTCTGTACGGAGGATCAAGAATGATAACGCCGAAGCTCTGTCTGGTCAGTCTGATAAAGTCAAAGCTGTCACGGCTGATAACTTCGGAACAGCGTTCAAAGCCTGTTGCACGAAGATTTTCGTTTATGCAGCTTATTGCAGCACGGGAGCTGTCAACGAACACAGCTCTTTTTGCACCTCTGCTCAGAGCCTCGATACCCATCTGACCGCTTCCGGCGAACAAATCGAGCACATATGTACCCTCAAGCTGAAACTGAACAGCAGAAAAAACAGCCTCCTTGACCTTGTCGGCGGTAGGGCGTACATCAAATCCCTCGGGAGCCTTCAGTCGGCGTCCTCTTGCAATACCGGTAATAACTCTCATTGAAATATCTCCTGAATCTTCTGTATAATGCCCAAGACAAACCTTGCCGCCGATACGGGACAATGCTCAGCTGGTACACATATATTATTATAGCCTGTTTTCCGCAGTTTGTCTATATTTTTTTAAAAAGATAGTTGGATTTCCACAAAATACAGGCATAAAAATCGTGATATTTGATAATATAGACCATAACTCAGGGGTGTTTTCAGCCGAAGCAGCGTTCCGGAAATGTAAAATTTCCGCTGATACGACGTTATACAGCGTTTTTTCATCCGAATCAGCCGGAATAACATCTGAATCGCCGCATGGTATTTTCGCCAAAAAAAACAATAACAATTTGTTATTTTCTCCAAAAAAATTAATTTCAGTATAATTATACTGGAATTTTTTCAAAAAGCTGTTGATTTTTTTTGAAGGATATTGTATAATATATATGTATTTATGTGCCGTGTGCTTTCTGAGGACTTTATGCAGTCCTCCAAATCATCGCTTTCAGACTTCTTGTACTATTCAGAAGTTTGTCGGGAGAACACAAGCATTCACGGACTTTGGGAAATCGGCAAGCCGCAGCCGTAAAGCGGCAGCCGGAGTGGGATTCCACACCGGGGAATGGAGATCATTATGGATATTTTACTCGTAACATCTTCGTTTAACGATGACATACACGGCAGCGATGACAAGAAGAAAACCGGATGCGGAATTTCTCTCATCAAGCCGGAAAATATTTCAAAATACCGCATAAGCAGTGTAATGACTGACCTCAAGGAAATTACCTGTGAAAAATGTAAGGAAAGACTCGCTAAGAAAATCATCAGATTAGATAAGAAGGAAATGGCGAAGATTCTTAAAGAAGAACGTGCCAAAGCCAAAAAGGGTATCGAAGATGAGGGTATCATTCCTCTCGGAAATACTACCGCAAAAATCACAAGATCGCCTGAGCAGAAGCGCAGAGATGAAGAAACAGCAGCCGAAACAGCAAGACGAGAAGCTGAGGCTAAAAGAGCAGCCGAAGAAGCTGCAAGAGCCGCTGAAGAAGCTGCAAAAAAAGCAGCTGAGGAAAAAGCATTTAAGGAATCACTTAAAACTATTCCCGGTACAGGCGTTGCTATCGACGACAGTCTTGCTCAGTTCGCTATCCAGAAGCCAGTTGAAGAAGAACCTGTACCGCAGCCTGTTGAGGATGATTTCCTTGCACAGTTTGCTATCCAGAAGCCGGTAGAAGAAGAACCTGTGGAAGAAGAAGTTCCCGCTGTACAGGATGATTTCCTTGCACAGTTCGCTATTTCTACTCCCAAGGAGGACGAACTCAGCCAGCCTGAGTATCTTACCGACGAAACTACAGACAACACCTATGGTTATGAAAATTCTTCCGACGCATACGAAAATGACGATTCCGTTATAAATGTATCCGAGGATGAGCTTATAAGCATTCCAGAAGAAACTGCACCGGCAGAAGAAACTTCAAACGTTATCACCGGAAACTCTGACTGGGATTTTGTCGCAAATCAGATATTCGGATTTGAAGGCGTTTCCATTCCGGAACCAGAGCCGCAGCCTACAGAAATGGAAGAACTTCCTCTCCCCGGACAGTCTGTTGCTCCGGAAGCTGCAAGAGCTCCAGAGCCCAAGCCGGCAGCAGTTCCTGCACTCGACGATATCACACCGCCTGTTCTTGACGATATTACACCGCCTGTTCTTGAGGATATCGCTCCACGCACACTTGAAAATGTTTCTGCTCCTGTGCTGGAAGAAATGACAGCTCCTGTCCTTGACGAAATGACAATTCCGGAAGTTCCTGTTCTCAGCGGATTTTCATCTGTAAAAAATGAAGAACCCGTACAGCCGGCAGCAGTTGAAGAAGCTGCACTTGTCGATGACTTTGCCGGATTTGAAATCCCCGAAGTTCCGGTTCTCAATAATATATCTTCTGTTGCAGAAAAGACTGAAGAAGTAATTGAAGAAGCTTACGAGGAAGAAGCAGAAGAAATCGAAGAAGCAATCGAGGAAGAAATTCCGGAAGCTATAGAAGAACCAGTTCAGACTGCTCCTCCCGTTCAGCCGGTTCCTGTACAGACTGCTCCTCCTGTTCAGACAGTTCCTGTACAGACTGCTCCTCCTGTTCAGCCAGTTCCCGTACAGACTGCTCCTCCTGTTCAGCAGACACCGGTACAGACCGCTCCTCCTGTTCAGCCAGTTCCTGTACAGACTGCTTCTCCCGTTCAGACAGTTCCCGTACAGACTGCTCCTCCTGTTCAGCCGCAGATAATCACTGTTCCGCAGCTTGCAGGCTACGATCAGAACGGTCAGCCAATTTATACATATGTACAGATGCAGATGACAGGCTATGACCAGAACGGTCAGCCGATATACAATCCTGTTCCGGGACAGCAGATGCCGGTTCCTCCTCAGGTACCTCAGCGCAGACCTATGATGGGTATGAGCAATACAATGGGCGGACAGATGGGCGCAAATATTCAGAAGCCCTTCGTTCAGCTTGACGCTCCTACACAGACTCCGGCCTATATCAAGGCAAAACTCGGAGATCAGGGCGCAGATGGTCAGTATATCCAGCCATCCGCAAACATCTCAAAGATTGCTGTAAATCCTCACTCAAGAGAGACTTCAAAGGCATTCGTTAATGCTATTTCAAGCTCCAAGAATTACGCAAATAAGAACCTTATCGAAACTCAGGGACTCCGTGCAAATTCTCCTATTCTCTCCTCTGTTGAAGATGTTCTCTCACAGATGGGTGATAATTCACTGAAAAACAAAAAGGTTGTTGAACAGGCAGAAGTCAAGCTCGGTTCCGAATATAAAGCACCTTCCGCAAGACCTTCCGCTCCAAGACCTGCACCCAGAAAGCAGGAGGAAGATATCAGATTCATGACTAAGTCTGAGCTGAAGGATAAGAAAAAGCAGGATAAATATGCTGCAAAATTTAAGAAGGATCTCGCAAAGAGAGGCTTCTGATAAAATAATACGGTCAGTATCTGAACTGCCGTAATGAAATGAGGTATACACTTTGGCATACGATGAAATATATAATGAACTTAAAGGTAAAATGACCGATGACAAGGCGGCTAATGAGGCAATGCTCAAACAGGAATTTGAACGCTTCCTCCGTGAAAAAAATGAGGACGGAACTTCCGCTGCGGCTGACCTCATCATGGAAAATATGCCCGAAGACAGACGTGATGAGATCATCCGCATCACTCACATTGACGGAGTAAACCTTGAAGAATACTATAAAAAAATCGACAAGCTTCTCGATGAACGCAATATCAACGAGGCTAAAATTCTTGCTGAAAAGCTCTACAAGAAAATCATCGTAGACTTCAAGGAAACAGAAAAGGAACGCTTTGTGTCCTTCAGAAATCCATTTGAAGATAACCTCTATCAGGTATTTTTCAAGCCCGACAAGACTCTTACACGCACTCCCTATGATTTCCCGAAATATATCACAACCTACGCTTATATCCTGACAGAAGCCGGCTCGCCTTACGACGCTATTCCTGTGCTTGAAAAGGCTATGGAGTACAACCCTGTTGACTGCGGTCCTAAGCTTGAACTTGCTGAGGTTTACAAGAGACTGAAAAATAAAAAGCGTCTTATTGAAATTACAGCTGAAACTCTCAGAGTAGCTTCATCTCCGCAGACTATTGCACGCTGCTATGCAAATATGGGATATATGCTCACAGATTTCGGCGAGTATGACGATGCTGTAGCATTCTATACAGCCAGTGCAATGGCAGACGCTCATCCGGCTATTCCGCTGGAAATGCAGCATCTTGCTGACCTCAAGGGTTCTCCTATCCAGTATGTCGGACGTGAAAAAATCAATGAGGTTTTTGAAAAGTACGATTTGACATTCGGCCCGAATCAGGAAGTGGTCAACGTTGCAGCACAGCTCAGTGCATACTACCTCGGTCAGAAGAATATCAAATATGCTCTTAACGCAATGAAAATTACTTACGGTCTTACAAGAGATCAGGAACTCAGAAAAATCATTCTCAAATACGAGGGTGTTGTGTTCCCCGAAAGAACTCAGAAGCCTGATATCACTCAGACTGTAAACGAAAATCCCGAAGAATAAAACAAAGGACACGGTTTTATGCCGTGTCCTTTTTATTGTGCATCCGATATCACAAACCGAAACGGACAGCCGAAGCTGTCCGTTATTTTCATTCGATACTGCGTTGCCTTTATTATTTTTCAAGAGTTCCGTGTGACAGAGATTTAAGATATGCATTGATAAATCCATCAATATCGCCGTCCATAACCGCCTGTATATTGCCGTTTTCGAAGCCCGTTCTATGATCCTTTGCAAGAGTATAGGGCATGAATACGTACGATCTGATCTGTGAACCCCATGCGATCTGGTTCTGAACGCCCTTGATATCCTCGATCTTTTCGAGATGTTCACGTTCCTTGATTTCAATGAGCTTTGAACGAAGCATCTTCATAGCGTAATCCTTATTCTGATACTGGCTTCGCTGTGTCTGACACGAAACAACGATTCCTGTAGGTTTATGAATAAGACGTACAGCCGAGCTTGTCTTGTTTACTTTCTGACCGCCTGCGCCGCTTGAACGGTAAACTTCCATTTCGATATCCTCAGGGCGGATGTCAACTTCGATAGAGTCATCGATTTCCGGCATAACTTCAAGAGCCGCAAATGATGTGTGACGTCTTCCGGATGAATCGAATGGCGAAATTCTTACCAGACGGTGAACTCCGGATTCAGATTTCATATAACCGTAGGCATTTTCACCTTCAATAAGGATAGAAGCTGATTTAACTCCGGCATCATCGCCGTCAAGGTAATCCATGAGTGTAACCTTATAATTATGACGCTCAGCCCACATATTGTACATTCTGTAGAGCATTTCTGTCCAGTCCTGAGCCTCTGTTCCGCCTGCTCCGGCATGGAATGTCAGGATAGCATTAGAGCCGTCATACTCACCTGTAAGAAGCGTGGAAAGCTTTTCATCCTCAAGCTTCTGCTTGAACGCATCAGACTCAGCCTTTATCTCATCAACGGAACTTTCGTCGTCTTCCTCAATAGAAAGCTCGATAAGTGTGATAAGATCTTCCAGACTATCGTTAAGTCTGTTGTATTTTTCAATTTTTCTTTCAAGCGACTTCTGCTCTTTGAGAACATTCTGAGAATTTTCAAGGTCATCCCAGAATCCATCCTTTGCAGTTTCTTCGCTCAGAGCGGCTACTCTTTCCTGTGCAGCCTTTATATTCAAAACATCTGCAAGCTCCTTCATTTCTTTGCGGAAGCCTGTCATTTCTACTCTCAGTTCATCAAGAATAATCATAATTTCAGATCCTTTCAAAATATATACATCTTATTATACCACATTTTTACTGGCTCTGCAACGTTTTTTTTCAATTTAAAGAGAAAAAAGTGCACAAAAATCAACAGCGTTTTTCCATAAGAACGATTCGTATGAAAAAATTTATAAAATCGGCTATTTTGCTCTTGCAAATTTACCGGTTTTGTAGTATTATTAATAGTGTATTGGTAGTGACAGATTCACTGCCGGAAATTCCGCAGAAAGCATTGCGGAAAGTAAGGAGGTATTCCGTGAAACTTGTTTCAATTGTCGTACCATGTTACAATGAACAGGAAGTTCTTCCCATGTTCTACGACGAAATCACAAAGACTACTGACAATATGTCAGAGCAGTATCCTGAGCTGGAATTTGAATACGTTTTCATCAACGACGGCTCAAAGGACAAAACACTCGAAATTCTGCGCTCCCTCGCTGATAGGGACAAGCGTGTAAGATATATTTCCTTTTCAAGAAACTTCGGAAAGGAATCAGGTATGTACGCCGGTCTCCAGAATGCAAAGGGCGATTTCATCGTCGTTATGGACGCTGACCTTCAGCATCCGCCGTCATTTCTGCCGGAAATGTACAGCTATGTCCGTGACGGAGAATACGACTGCGCTACAACCCGCCGTGTAAGCCGTGACGGTGAATCAAAGATACGCTCATGGTTTGCAAGAAAGTTCTACAAAATCATGAATAAGATCTCACAGACTGAAATCGTTGACGGCGCACAGGATTTCCGCTTCATGACAAGACAGATGGTTGACGCTATCCTCGATATGAGCGAATATAACCGATTCTCAAAGGGTATTTTCAGCTGGGTGGGCTTCAACACAAGATACATCGAATACAAGAACGTTGAGCGTCCGGCTGGTACAAGCTCATGGTCGTTCTGGGGACTTTTCAAATATTCCCTCGAAGGCATCATGGCATTCTCTACTGCTCCGCTGGCGATATCCTCGCTTCTCGGAATTGTAAGCTGTATCATCGCCTTTATCCTCATGCTTGTGACAGTTATCAAGACTCTCGCTTTCGGAGAGGATGTTGCCGGATATCCCACTACTATCTGTGTGATATTCCTCCTCAGCGGACTCCAGCTTTTCTGCACTGGAATCCTCGGACAGTATCTCTCCAAAACTTATCTCGAAACTAAACGCAGACCTATATATATCGCCAAGGAAACTGATGAATCCTACCGCAGCAAAAAAAAAGACTCTGCGGAAAACAGCGATTCCTCCGCCGATAATGAATAAATTCCGGAGGTGCTGCCGTTTTGAGTAAGCATATGAGATTTGTTGTTACGGTGCTTTTTGCAGTTATTCTGCTTCTTGCTGCCGCAATAATAAAGTTCTACTCCGATACAGGAAAAAGTACAGGCGCAGGCTCCGCAAAAATTGATGTGGAAAAAAAACTCGGCAGCGATCAGATGGGAAACAGGATATTTGAGGACAGCAGCGGTCTTTACGGCGTTATCGACAGTAATGAACGTGTAGTGATCGATCCTCAGTGGATAGAACTCAGGTTTGTCGGCGAAAATCTCTGCATGGTGTCAAAACGCCTTAACGGCAAACTCATGACAGGCTGCATAGACTTCGACGGAAATGTCGTTGTTCCCATGATTTACCGTGATATAATCAAGCAGAGCCGTGGAAATTTTGTTTTCTATACAGCATATCCGGCGGCAGATGATTCATGCGTGCTCTACGATATCAATTTTGCTCCGCTTTTCAAGCGTTCATGGGAAGGCTGTTCCATTAACGAAAATGAAATGATTCTTACCGGCACAAACGGTACTTATACCTATAATATAGACTATACCGGTCTTACGCTGAAAAATGCAGTTCTTCACAATACCGCATTTGACTGCGAATATGAGCTTGACGTCCGGAGCAAGAATATTCTTTTACAGCTTGATCCCGATATGCTCGACGCTATATGCGCCGATTCAGGAAAATACATAGAATACGCTTTCACCGGCAGCCGTGAGTATCTTTCAGATGTACGAACAGGCGAAAAATCAGTTTTCACGACTATCTTCCCTGACGATAAGAAGATACTTTCAAAAAAGCTTACCGGTATCTCAAATGTTGTTATATACATTACTGATTCCGATGATGACAAGCCGCACTATACTGTGTCATTGACAGCAGATACGGAAATTGTCTACACCGACGACAACGACAAGGCTCAGACGCTTACGGGCAGCTACAAAGCGTCCGTTGAGTTCTGCGGTTCGTCAATCAACGATCTTGCGGCAGTTTCAGGAAGCTTTCTGAAAAGCTCCCCCGACTACCCGAAAACACCGGAACCTGAAAAAAATCCCGATACTCAGGATACTACAGCAAATACTGCTGAGTGATCCGCAAATATACAGATTGGAGTTTTGAATATGTCAAAAAAAGTTGCAGTTATCATGGGAAGCAACAGCGACTTCCCTGTTGTAAAATCAGCTCTCACTGAGCTTAAAAAGTACGGCGTTGAATTTGAATGCCGCATCATGAGCGCTCACAGAACACCCGCAGAAGCAGCAGATTTCTTCAAAAATGCAAGAAACAACGGCTTCGGTGTTATCATCTGTGCAGCTGGAATGGCAGCTCACCTCGCAGGGGCAGCTGCCGGAAATACATCGCTCCCCGTTATCGGCATTCCTATGATGTCAAAGGCTCTTGACGGCATGGACGCTCTCCTCGCAACAGTTATGATGCCTCCCGGAGTTCCCGTGGCTACAGTAGGTATCAACGGCGCTAAGAATGCCGCTGTTCTTGCAGTACAGATCCTTGCAGTTGCAGATGACAAACTCGCTGCAAAGCTTGACGCTGAAAAGGAAAAAATGGCTGACGGCGTTCGTCAGAGCGACGCAGAGCTTCAGAAGGAACTTGAAAGCATCTGAGGCAATTTCAAACGTTTACCCGTCCGATGAACGGACATGTATATATTTCATATAATTCTCAAGGAGGAACTCTAAAATGGAAAATATCGTAAAAATGGAACAGCTTTATGAAGGAAAGGCTAAGAAGGTTTATGCCACAAATGATCCCAACCTCGTTATCGTTGACTACAAGGATGACGCAACAGCTTTCAACGGCGAAAAGAAGGGAACTATCTCCGGAAAAGGCTCCATCAACAACAGAATGACAAACTTTATGTTCGGTATGCTCGAAAAGGAAGGCGTTCCCACTCATCTCGTAGAGGAAATCAGCGACAGGGAAACAATCGTTAAGAAGGTATCCATCGTTCCCCTTGAAGTTATCATCAGAAACGTTGCAGCAGGAAGCTTCTCAAAGAGAATGGGCGTTGAAGAAGGCACAAAGCTCCTTACTCCTATCCTCGAATTCAGCTACAAGAACGATGACCTCGGCGATCCCTTCATCAACGACTACTATGCTCTTGCTCTCGGTCTTGCTACTAAGGAAGAAATCGACACAATCGCTAAGTATGCTTTCAAGGTAAATGAGTTCATGGTAAACTTCTTCAAGAAGCTCAACATCGACCTCATCGACTTCAAGATCGAGTTCGGTAAGACTTCTGACGGTACTATCATCCTCGCTGATGAAATTTCCCCTGATACTTGCCGTTTCTGGGACAGCACAACTCATGAAAAGCTCGACAAGGATCGTTTCCGTCGTGATATGGGCGGCGTAGAAGAAGCTTATCAGGAAATTATGAAGAGACTTATGGGAGAATAATTTATGGGCGGTTTTTTTGGAGCAGCCTCTAAAAACGACTGCGTTACCGATGTTTTCTTCGGTACGGACTATCATTCTCACCTCGGTACAAGACGAGGCGGTCTGACTTCCTATACCGAGAACATAGGCTTCCAGCGTAACATCCACAGCATTGAAAACTCTCCGTTCAGAACAAAGTTTGAAAACGATGTAGTAAAAATGGAGGGAAATCTCTGTATCGGATGTATCAGCGATACCGATCCCCAGCCTATTCTCGTTCGCTCAAAACTCGGACTTTATGCTATCTGCTCTGTTGGTATCATCCGCAATGCCGACGCTCTCGTTCAGGAGCTTCTTGAAAACGGATGCGCTAACTTCGAAACTATGAGCAGCGGAAATATCAACTCCGGCGACCTTATCGGCGCTCTTATCGCACAGAAGAATTCCTTCGTTGAGGGAATCCGCTATGCACAGGAGAAGATAGAAGGCACAATGTCACTTATTATCCTCACTAAAACAAGCATTATCGCTGCAAGAGATACTTACGGCAAGCTTCCTATCATCGTCGGAAAACGTGATGACGGCTACTGTATCTCTACAGAATCATTCGCATTCCAGAAGCTCGGATATGAGATATTCCGTGAGCTTGAAGCCGGAGAAATTGCTGAGATCACCTCCGACGGCTGCGAAACTATCAGCAAGGGCGATCCTTCAAAAATGAAGATCTGTACTTTCCTCTGGACTTATTACGGATATCCTACTGCTTCATACGAGGGCGTGAACGTTGAGGTCATGAGAACACGCAACGGCGAAATCATGGCTGAAAACGACATCAAGGCAGGCAGACTTCCCGATGTTGATTATGTCTGCGGAATCCCTGATTCGGGAACTCCTCATGCTATCGGTTACGCTAACAAAAGCGGTATCCCGTTTGCCCGTCCGTTTATTAAATATACACCCACATGGCCGAGAAGCTTCATGCCTTCAAATCAGAAGATGCGCAATCAGGTCGCAAAAATGAAGCTTATTCCCGTACATGAACTTATTGCCGGCAAGAAGCTCCTCTTTATCGACGACAGTATCGTAAGAGGTACACAGCTGCGTGAAACAGTTGAATTTCTCTACGAAAACGGCGCAAAGGAGATCCACATGAGATCAGCCTGTCCGCCTATCATGTTCAGCTGCAAATATCTCAATTTCTCACGCAGTACCTCCGAACTGGAGCTTATTGCACGCCAGATCATCAACGAGCTTGAAGGCGATGAGGGTACAAAATATATTTCCGAATACTGCTCCTCTGACACTGAAAGAGGAAGAAAACTTCGTGAGGAGATCTGCCGCAGACTCAAGCTTACTTCTTTGGAATTCCAGACGCTTGAGGGTACACAGAAGGCTGTCGGTCTCCCCGAATGCAACCTCTGCTCATACTGCTGGAGCGGTCTTGAGTAATCCCCTTTTTACCCGTAACCCTATGGGAATATTGATATAAGGAGAATTTTTAAAATGAACAACAGTTTTTCTGAGAGCTACAAAAAGGCTGGCGTTGACGTTACTGCCGGCTATAAGGCTGTTGAACTTATGAAGCAGCATATCGCAAGAACTACTCTCCCTGGCTGCGTATCAGGAATCGGCGGCTTCGGCGGTCTTTTTGAGCTTGATATGACTGGTATCACAAAGCCTGTTCTCGTTTCCGGAACAGACGGTGTTGGTACAAAAATCAAAATTGCATTTATCCTCGACAAGCACGATACAGTCGGAATCGACTGCGTTGCTATGTGCGTGAACGATATCATCTGCTGCGGCGCAAAGCCTCAGTTCTTCCTCGATTACATCGCTTGCGGAAAGAATATTCCCGAAAAGATCGCTGAGATCGTTTCCGGTGTTGCTGAGGGCTGCGTACAGGCTGGATGTGCTCTTATCGGCGGCGAAACTGCTGAGCATCCCGGTCTTATGCCTGAAGAAGAATACGACCTTGCAGGCTTCTCTGTAGGTGTTGTTGACAAGTCAAAGATCCTCAGACCTGATACTCAGAAGGCTGGAGATGTTCTTATCGCTATCAAATCAAGCGGTGTTCACTCCAACGGCTTCTCACTCGTAAGAAAGGTTTTTGACGTAAACGAAAAGAACCTTGCAATGCACTTCGATGACCTCGGCGCAACTCTCGGTGAGACTCTGCTTACTCCTACAAGAATCTATGTAGAGGCTATCATGCAGCTTATCGACAGCGTTACAGTTAAGTCCGTTTCACATATCACAGGCGGCGGCTTCTATGAGAATATCCCACGTTCACTTCCCAAGAACCTCTCTGCAAAGATTGAGAGAAACGCTGTTCAGGTTCTTCCTATTTTTGACCTTATCGCAAGAACAGGAAATATTCCTGAAAGAGATATGTTCAATACATTCAACATGGGCGTAGGTATGATCGTTGCTGTTGACAAGAACGACGCTGACAAGGCTGTAGCAGCTATCAAGGCTGCCGGCGAGGACGCATATATCCTCGGTGAGCTTGTTGAGTCAGAAGAAGGCGTACTCATCTGCTGATAAATCAGAGGGTTACATATATGAAGCTATTAAAAACAGCTTTGCTTATATGCGTTACGGCTGCTGCAGCGGTATCTGTTACTGCTCCGGCAGCCAGCGCTCCGGTGCACCCTATGGATGTCTGCCCTGACGGCGTCATCGACTGCTTTGATGTCGCTATGGCACGCAAAAAAGGACTGTCTGCCGCAGAAATCAAGAGCATACAGGATTACGTTCTCGGCAGAGGATATACAGCTCCATTACCGGAGACAGATGTCACTATCGACGAAAGCTGTATCCTCGAACCAAAAGGAACTGTCCACACAGGCGAGGGAACTTTCTACGGCGGCGGCTATGAGGGCGGATGCGCTATGCTTGATCCCGTTTCAAGAGATTACTGGATCGTAGCTATGAATCTTGCCGACTACAACGACGCTCAGCTTGCCGGAGCTTACCTCGAAGTTACAGGCGAACTCGGAACAATCAATATGCTTGTCACTGACCTTCTCCCCGAAGGCAAAAAGGGTGATCTTGACCTCTATGTTGACGCATTTCCCCTTATCGCTCCGGCGGAAAAAGGCAGAGTTCCCGTAAGCTGGAAGATCGTTCCGCTTGATTCGGCAGAAAATGCACCCGTTTCATACAAATACAAAGAGGGAACAACGGAATTCTGGTGCGGAATTCAGGTTCGCAACCACCGCTATCCCATTACAAGACTGGAATACCTTGACGAAAACGGAGAGTTTCAGGAAATAAAACGCCGCCCCTACAACTACTTTGAATCGGATAAAATGGGCGCCGGACCGTTTACGTTCCGCATAACGGATATATACGGTCAGATGATTATTGACGAAAATATTCCGCTTTCATACGACGATACCGAAATTATCCAAGGTCATGTTCAGTTTCCGGAATAATTATGAAAGTTGAAAAAATTGATCTGGTATGGGCTGTCGTGTCCATGTTCATTGTCGGAATTTCATTCCGCAAACAAATGCTCATTCAGGGCTTACTGCTGATATATGCGCTTATGGTGGTACTCTTTATCTACCACATCTTCATGATAAAAAAACGATTGTCCGGAAGCATTGCCGTTTACGGAACAGTCATGGAATACCACAAATCAAATGTCCCGAAGAAAAAGGGTTACTATCCCGTTGTGAAATACGAAACGGAAACCGGCAGAGAAATAACCTCTGTCTACACTGTCGAGGACAGTCAGATGCGCTATGAGATTGGCGATGAACCTATGATATGCTATGATCCCGACAACCCCATGTTTTTTTATTTTTCCGACCGTGAAGATGATCTTGTAAAGGATTACTACAGATTCATCGTGTTCGGCGGAGTTATTGCAGTCACGCTTCTGTTCATTCTTATTGCAAGGAAGTGATATTCTGTGGGATTTTTTATTTTTGGTCTGATCGCAATTGCTGCCGGACTTATCATCTGCCGATGTCATAAAACATCTGTAAACTCTACAGAAAGCTTCAGCGGCGTTGTAGCAGGAATCAGCGAAAAAATTCTGCCGCAGGGGCATCTTCTTGTAAAAAAATATCGTCCCATTGTGAAGTTCACTATGAACGGCAGAACATATACCGCCGATCACCACAGATACAGTCAGATCATTCTGCACGACGTCGGAGAAACAGTAATTATCTGCGTAAATCCTCAGATGCCGAAATACTTCTGCTACGCTGAGGAGGAACAGCCGCATTCTCTGACAGGAATCATCCTGACTTCATGCGGAATATTCGTCTGCATATTAAGTATTGTCTTTTTGGCGATTCTCTGAAATATTTATTTATACTGACAGGAGGTCGATACCAATGAAAAATATAGTTGTCCTCGTCTCCGGAGGAGGTACTAACTTACAGGCACTTATTGACGCTGAAAAATCCGGTCTCATTCAGGGCGGAAAGATCACCTGTGTGATTTCCTCCAAAGACGGAGTTTATGCCCTCGAAAGAGCTAAGAACAACAACATTCCGGCAAGAGTTATCCCCCGTAAGGAATATCCTGACAGCAAGTCCTACAGCGAGGCTATACTCAATGCGCTGAATGAAGAAAAAGCTGATCTGATAGTGCTTGCCGGCTTCATGACCATTCTTGATGAATGTGTCACCAAGGCTTACGCCTACAAGATCATCAATGTTCATCCGGCACTGATACCGTCCTTCTGCGGAGAGGGCTTCTACGGACTTAAAGTCCATGAAAAGGCTCTTGAATACGGAGTAAAGGTCAGCGGCGCAACGATTCATTTCGTTAACGAAGAAGCTGACGCCGGCGCTATAATCCTTCAGGGAACTGTTGATGTCCAGAGGGATGATACCCCCGAAATCCTCCAGAAACGCATTATGGAGAACGTTGAATGGAAGCTTCTTCCCAAAGCTGCTTCACTTTTCTGTCAGGATAAAATCGAGATCATTGACGGAAAGGCTTACATAAAGGATTAAGCCATGAAGCTGTCAGTAATTACAGAAAATCAGCGTATACAGAAGCTTTTTCTCTGTTTTATGATGTATGCCGTTCTCGGCTGGTGCTATGAGGTTTTTCTTGAAGTTGTAATATATCATTGGGGCTTCACTAACAGAGGTGTTCTTTTCGGCCCATACTGCCCCGTATACGGAGTGGGTGCGCTTTCATTCCTTGCCTGCTTCGGAAAACTTATGAAGAAAGATTCGCCGCCATGGCTGAAATTTGTCAAGCCGCTGCTTATCTTCCTCGGATGTATGGCTGTTGCGACAGCTATAGAGCTTGCCGCAAGCTACATACTGGAGTTTTTTACCGGCGCATGGCCGTGGCAGACGTATGCCGACTACAAATACAACTTTCAGGCAAGAATCGCTCTCAGCACATCACTGAGATTTGGTCTTGGCGGAGTGCTTTTTCTGTATATTGTCCAGCCTTTTTTCAACTGGCTGCTCTCAAAGCCCTCTGCAAAATCACTTAATCTGATTACCATTATCACTGTTATTACAGTCTTTGCAGATTGTATCTATACATTCATTATCAAGTAAGGAGAAATTATTATGATTAAACTTGACCTTGCAAAAGAGCTCAGCACAAACGCTTATCCCGGCAGAGGTATCGTTATCGGTAAATCTGACTGCGGAAAGTACGCTGTAACAGGCTACTTTATCATGGGACGCAGCGAAAACAGCCGTAACCGTGTTTTCGTTGAGGAAGGCAGAGGAATCCGTACTCAGGCTTTTGATCCTTCAAAGCTTACTGATCCCCACCTTATCATCTATGCTCCTGTAAGAGTTCTCGGAAACAAGCTCATCGTTACTAACGGTGACCAGACAGATACGATCTACGAGCTTATGGACAAGCAGTTCACTTTTGAACAGGCTCTCCGCACAAGAGAATTCGAGGACGACGCTCCGAACTACACACCTCGTATTTCCGGTATCCTCCGCTTCGAGGAAGACGGCTTCAACTACGCTATGTCTATCCTCAAGAGCGCTAACGGAAATCCTGAGTCATGCCAGAGACATACATTCAGCTACAACAGCCCTCTCAACGGTGAAGGTCACTTCATCCACACATACATGGGCGATGGAAATCCCCTCCCCAGCTTCGAGGGCGAGCCTAAGCTTGTAGGAATCTCCGGCAATATTAACGAGTTCACAGATATGCTCTGGAACAACCTCAACGAGGATAACAAGGTTTCTCTCTTTGTCCGCTATGTAAATCTTGAGGACGGCAGCGAGGAGACAAGAATTCTTAACAAGAATAACTAATTCTTCGCAGTCATGAAAATAAAAGTCATAAAATCATTTGCCGTTTTGGCTGATATCGCAGTTGTGCTGTATCTTGTATATCAGCAGTTCTATTGGGTATGGTATTACGGTGCATCTGTTGAAGGCGCATTATATCTCACATCTGACGAAACAAAGTTTTTCAGAAATTATATGACAACACCGCTTATATTTGCGGTTTTTATCCTCGTCAGCTTTTTGAGTATATTTCTTTACAGAAAGTTCCGCAAAAAGGAGAGTATCGGCAAGAAATATCTTTTTCTCGTGATATTCAACATTATCCTGACAGCTATAATGCCCTTTGAACAGATTTGTATGATAATTCACTTCGCACATAGCGGAGATCTGATAATATGACAAATAAACATTTTCTCTGCTTTTGCAGAATATGTTGGTTACCGCTGACGTTATTCTTCTTTGTCATGAACTTTATGACGCTCTCATGGTTCATAGAAGAAAAAAAGCTTAATGGCGGATTCTATCTTTTTGATTACATGGCAAAACATATGGAACATGAAAAAGCTGTTGACCTGTATTATTCCATGTGTAATATGTCTTTTATGGGTATCAATCCTTTTCTTGTAAGACCAACAGCCGTTATCATAACTCTGATATTTGTACTCATAACATATAACGAAATCAAATCAAAGAAGAAAGCGTATTTTAAGTGGTCATTTTATTTATTATTATCACTTTCAATTATTTTCATTGCTTTTATTGCTTTCCCCTTTGCCCAACAGGCATTTTTTAGTGATTCAGCAAGTATATAAATATTATTTGTGCGGCTGAACAATTACGCATTACGCATTAAGAATTACGAAT
>JAFXEJ010000017.1 GCA_017513795.1 Ruminococcus sp. | reverse complement strand
TTTAATGGCAAAGTGTAAGAATTGCGGAAAAGAAATTCCAAAGGGCGGAGTGTGCAGCTGTACATCAGCCAATAATAATAAATCAGGTTCAGCGGAGGCTGTAAAAGAGTCCGGACTGAAAAAAATAATAAAGGGAGACAGCTTCATAGAATGGCTTGGTCTGATTGTGATTATCCTCATTCTTGGGGTGATAACAATTTTGGCTATAGGTTCACCTAAGCATGGAGTTAAGAAATTTGCCAAGGCACTTACTAAAGAAAATGGTGCGGTATCCTATTTCTCAATGGTATATCCCGATGAATATCTTGATAATATCAAGAGCAAGGAATATATCGAGAAGCATCCAAGTGTAAAAAAATGGGAAGATGAACTTTCTGCTTATCAGACAGCTAAAAAGGATGAATTCAGCAGCGGAAAGATGAAAGTTGAAAAGGTAGAAAAAGTCAGAAGACTCAGTACGGAGGGTGTAAATTCTGCATCAAACTACTTCAGATCAAAATTCAGTGTTAATAATTATCACTGTACAAAGGGTTATGAGTATAAAATTACGTTCGACAAGGAAGGCAGTGATACACCTCAGGTATATAATGTTTGTGTAGTTAAACTTAAAACCGATGGCTGGAAGATCGTCGAAATGAACGAAGAACGCCTTATTAATGAGTATTAATTTTATGAAATCCGGAGAAATTTTCTCCGGATTTTTGTATATTTAGCAAGAATTAATTTTGTTTTAAATACTAAAAACATTATACTGAATATTTAACAAATGCAATATACCTTGTTTGTTAAAAGTGCTGATTTTTAATAAATCTTCCTATAAATGTTTGAAATTTAATAAAAATGTGTTATAATATATATATGTACTAAACTAATAGTTTTACAAAAAATAGGGATTAATTTTTTTACAATATTATGTTGAGGCAGTGCTGCCTCGAAATCAAAAAGGAGTTGTATTTAATGGAAAAAAGAGGTATCAGCAAACTTGATCTGAAAAGAAGAAACCGAATGCAGATTCTCCGTGTTATCAGAGAAGCTGGACCTATTTCAAGAGTTGACGTGGCAAGCGCTCTTGAAATTACACGAGCAGCCGTAACAATTATCACCAATGAAATGATCGAAGAAGGCGTTCTTGTAGAAATCGGTGAGGCTCCGATCAATACAGAGAAGCTTCAGAAGGGCAGAAGAAAGATCCTCATTGATATCAATGTAAACAGCCGTTTTGCTCTTGGTGCGACCGTGGATGAAAAGGAAGTAAGTGTAGGTCTTACAAACCTTAATTCTGAGATTCTTGATAAAGAAAGTATGGTTATCGACGAGAGAACGACAAGCAAGGATATTATTAATTACATAATAAAGACAAGCAACGAAATGGTAGAAAACAGCTGTCTTACAAAGGATAAGATACTTGGTCTGGGCGTAGGCGTTGTTCCGTCAATGTGGGGCAAGCTCAAGATCTTCTACAAGGATGGCGTTCTTGATTTTACAAATTTCATTGACAAGCTTTCAGGCGGTCTTGATTTTGATATCCATTGCGGAAATGCTATCGGACTTATGGCTCTTGCAAGCAATGATTACCGTGTTCAGAATGGATACCAGACAAATACAGCATTTATTCACAACGGAAATCAGGTAAACCTTGCTATCATCAATAAAAATGAACTTTCCAGCGATTATTTTTCATATACATCCATGATAGAAAAGTATATTGTATGTCCTGACGGCAGACAGTATGAGGGATATCCTAATGGATCAGTAAAGGCAGAGCTTTCAAGAACAGCAATGCTCAATGCTTTTTATGAGATTTATTCAAAGGACAAGACACCCGTTCTTTACGAGCTCACTGAGGGCGACAGAAGCAATGTTACAATGGATAACATCTTCATGGCACTCATGAGAGGAGAGGAACCGGTAAAATCACTCGTTGATGATATCATTGCCAAGTATACAGTTCTGCTGAACAATCTTGCTATCAGTCACTTTGCAAAGAAAATCGTTCTTCATAATTTCAAGCTCAATGAAAAGCAGTTTGATTATGTAAAGAGAGAAATGATAAGACTTGTAAGTGAAGATATTGCAGACAGAATCGTACTCAGCAAGCTTGACGGAAAGAATAATTTCCTTGGCGGATGTTCGCTTATAATTCAGGATAATTTCTTTAACAAGGGCGGAATGCACTAAAAAATCAGGGAATGCGCAATGCATTCCCTTTTTTACGATTTTTTGTTTTTTCTTTTTTGGGATATTTTCCTGAAAATAAACATTATCACCATTGAAATGAGCATTCCGGTTACTGCGCCGGATGTATCTATCATCATGTCACGGAATTCGCATGAGCGTCCGGGAACGAATGATTGATGAAATTCATCAGAAACTGCGTACAGAAAGCAGAATATCACTACTCCGGCGGATGCGATACTGAAAAGCTTACGTCGTCCGACGGACATCGAAACAAGAAAACCGAGCATGGCAAACAGCGAAAAATGAGCAGATTTCCGAATGATAAAGGTTGCCTTGTCAAGTATGGTAAGCTGCTTTTTCTCTGGAAGGTCTTCGAAATCGTCAACAACAATATGAACGGCGGTATCAGTAAGTTTCATGCTGGTTTCTGAGGATTCATCTGAATTTTCAAGTGAAAAGCAGAATATCATTATCATGCATAGTATGGCAAGGATCGAAAAAATAATTCTTGATGGATATAAAAAGCGGGATTTCATATGCAGTTTCCTTTCAAAAATGGAGAAGATAAAGTAGGATTTCTGGCAAAATCTGATCAGAATATCTATTATTATACATTATCCGGTAAAATTTGTAAAGTGAATAGTATGGGAATTAATAAAAATGCTATATTTTTCAGAAAAATTTCACGAAAAGCTTGTATCTTGAAGCAAAAAATGGTATAATAGAAATGTTGAATATTTATCAGATAAATCTGATTTTAATAGGGGGTAAAAATGAAAAAATTTTTTGACAATGTCTGGACAAAAAGAGGAATATCTCTTTTAAGTCTGGTATACACCTATGGCGTGTGCTATCTTTGTTATCTGTCATTGTTTTATGATATACATATTCATGCCAAAGTTTCTTTATGCCTGATAACAATTGCAATTTCAATTTTTGCGATAGTGATAATGCTGTATACCCGCAAACAGCTCGTAACGAAGATATCAAGCTTCATAATTCTTCCGGCAATGCTTCCTGTAGTTCTCTTGTATTTCGGAGAATGGGGACTTATTCTGCCTATAATCTTTACCGGCGTGGCGATACTGCTGCTTTCCGGTGCCGGTGAGGGACTGAAAACCGCTCTTGGAACAGTCACGCTTCTGCTTTATATCTTCGGAGCGTTGGGATACTTCATTTTTACATCATTTTTTGTTACACCAGTTGAAGAAAATGTCGTAATGAAAGGCGTTTCTCCGTCAGGAAAATATCGCTACCGTGTTGTAAACACAACAGACAGCTCAAAGGGAAGTACAGCGATATATATCGAGCCGAATTACGCTGACCTTAAATATCCCTATATGACATTTACACTGAAAAATATGGAGCGTCAGATTCACGTTGAAAGACCTGTAAACGAAACTATCGTTATTGACTGGATAACTCAGAGCCGAGTTGAAACAACAGAACAGCTCAATCAGATATCCGATAATATTCTTATCAGTCTCAGTGAGGAAAATCTGAAGAAGCTTGGCTACACATATGACGAAAAGCTTGTACTTGGTGAGTGTGCGGTTTCATACAGAAAGAAAATCGGTCAGACAGCTTCAGATGTTGATGCTGTAATACTTGATACACTTACTGATGAACAGCTTGAAATATTTGGAATTGGCAGAGAACCTGAGGGCAGATATTATGTACTTAATCCTTCCGAAAAGCTTATAAAGAAGCTGGATGCCAAGAAGGGCAGCAGAATATATTTCAGTGACTTTAATGCTGACGCATACGAGGTTTTCAATGATGAACAGATTGATGCGTATGGAAATAAGCTTTTTACCGTTGAAAAAGAAACTACAGTTCCGCTCAACTCCCTTACCGATGCTCAGCTTGAAACTGTCGGAATTCCGGCTGAAGGCGATGTAATGCTGTTTAACGGAAAAATTTGCTTCCGTGAGTATGTAGCAATCGCAGAGCAGTATTTCGATGTTGATTCAAGAAAAATTTCACTTGATATATTAAATTAAAAGCTTTTGGCGGTCTTTAAAACTAAAGACCGCCACTTTTTTTATCGGGAAAATACGGAATTCGGATCAATAAATTCTCCGTTGCGGCGGAGTTCAATATGAAGATGCGGCGCAGCAGCGCTTTCGATATCTGCTGTCTGTCCGACAACGCCGAGAACAGTTCCGCTTGCTACAGTATCTCCGGGCTGTACGGAAAGTTCAGTTCCGAGACCGCAGTATTTTGAGATATAGCCATTGTGATGATCTACGGTAACTGTTACACCCCACAGCGGATCTGTATTTATTTCAGTGATCTCTCCGGATGAGATAGAGAATACCTCTGTGCCGACATCTGCGGCAAAATCTGTACCATTGTGAGTCTGCCATGAACCGGTAGTTTCATTTTTTACAAGTTCGCTTCCGCTGAATGGTGCAAGAATATTTTTTGTATCAGCGAGCGGAGGCTTGACATTTTCAAGCTTGATTGTATCAACGGGAGTTGCTTTGAGATTTTCATCGGTTTCGGTTCTGGCATCCTGAACAGGCGGATCAGAGATTATGATCTCAGCAGCCGGCAGAGTTGCTGTCGGAATTGTTCTTGTAACGGCGGCAGTTGTTATAACAGGACGTGTAGTATAAACGGGCGGAGCAGTTGTTATAACAGCAGTTGTAATTTTGGGGATTCCGGTAGATTTGCGGTCAACAGCAGCTTCGGGAACAGAAATTATATCATTTGCCGGTTTTTCGTTAAGCTTTTCGCTCTGATCGTAGGCAAAAAAGCATGCAGAACCGATCATTACAGCACTTATTCCCAGAGCCGCATAAAAGCCCTTTGAGCCTTTTTTCATGTTATTGTCTTTCACATATAACACCTCCAAGCTTATTATTGACAACAAAGGTAAAATTATACGAAACAAAAACTTAAAAAAACACCGTACACTTCAATGAAATGTACGGTGTGATTCTTTATTCTGTCTGAGTATTCTGAGGAACCTCAGGTTCTGTTGGAATTTCCGGCGGAAGTGCAGCGGTTGTATCAGATGGCGGATCCGTCGGAGCTTCTGTAGGCGGAATTGTTGCTGGCTGAGGTGGTTCTGTCTGAACAGGTACAGTCTGTGACGGTGCCGGAGCAGCTTCTGTAGATGCTGGAACAGCTGTAGTAGTTGTTGTGGAGTCTCCGGATGTTGTAGCAGTTCCAGAGCCAGCTGTAGTTGTTGTAGCTGTCTGCAGAGGACGAACTTCATCCGGAAGTTTCTGTTTCTTGGGAGCAACGCCGTTAAGTCCGTAGCATTCCTGATAAGCAAGGAGGATATCACGGATCATATACTTTGAATATTCACCATGCTCGATAACTCCGGCAAAAGCAACCTCCGGATTATCAGCCGGAGCAAACCCGATAAAAAACGAGTTCTGATCGTTCAGATCGAATCCAACCTGAGGAGTACCGGTTTTGATAGCAACATCAAATCCAAGATTTGTAAGTGAATACTGTGCAGGCATATTTCTTGAAGCGTCGATCATACCCTCTATGATATATTTGAAACCATGTTCATAATCAAGATCAATTTTCTCAGCGATAGTAGGCTGAGTTTTTGAAATAAGCTCGCCTGAGCCATATTTATAGAGGCTATCCACGAGATATGGCTGATATCTAACGCCGTGATTAGCTATCGTAGCAGCAACTACAGCCATTTGTAAGGGTGTCATACCGCTGTCCTGATTTCCGATACCAGCCTGAATCA
>JAFXEJ010000016.1 GCA_017513795.1 Ruminococcus sp. | reverse complement strand
TCAATATCTTTTTCAGGCAGATCGGGGGTCTGTCTTTTCGTTGTGCCTTATTTCAGATAAATACTTTCAGGAGTATGCTCGCTCATCTCGAACATACTCCCGATTATTCTCTTTATTTGGTTAGCTTAATGACATTACCTTTTACGGCGGTCTTTTTGTTTATTGATTGCTTGTTGTTTCCGAAACAGCTTCGGTAACTTCAGCGGTTGTAGTTACATCTGCCATAGTTTCTTCAGCTGAAACTGTAGTTTCAGGTATGGTCGTCATCTCAGCAGATGATGAAGATTCAGTTCCGCTGTCAATGGGAGTTATATTTGTGAACGTCATTTTCAGCTTATTGTTATCCATTTCAAAGCCGGCAAGTTTACCATTTTTATCAACAATAAGAACATACTCGCCGCCCTCAAGTTTGCCGTTCACTTCAAGAACGTTATCTTTTTCCTCGCCTTTAAGTTCCTCAAGTCTGGCATTATCATCAACAGCCTTGATAAGATTCAGCATCATTGCCTTCACGGGAACAGCCGACTGCGGTACGGAAAAACTCAGTCCCTTATATGAGGCTTCTGTATTTCCCTCACTGAATTCAAGCTTTACTCCGCTGAGAGTATTAGGAGCAGAAAATTCTATCTCCCATGCGCCTGTTCCGAAGCGTCTTACAATTCCCTCAGCCTGAAGCCTGTCAAGCGTGACAGCCGCATCAGCCTGAAATGCGCAGTCAAGTCCGTTTTTGCGTGATGTAGTCGATTTCAGCGGCACAGAGCAGCTTACCACGCATAAAACCATAAGAATCGTCAATGTGAATGTAATAAGTTTTTTCATAATACCTTCTCCGTTCTGAAGCATCCGTATTTTTTGCAGCGAAATACTGCGTAAAACTTATACATCCTTTGTGTTGATTATCAGTTATTTTGAGTTTTCTTTTCCTTAAGGACACGGAATGAATCGGACAAGCAATCGATGATATCTCTCGGCAGCATTGACTCCATTCCGAGTTTTTCTGCGGCGATGTCTCCGGCAAGACCGTGGATATATACTCCTGCGCAGGTACTGTCGTAAACTGAACAGCCCTGAGCAATGATAGAGCCGATAATTCCGGCAAGTATATCTCCGCTTCCGCCTACGCTCATTCCGGGATTTCCTGTATGATTTGCGGCAGTAACCCTGCTGTTGGCGATGAGAGTTCCTGCACCCTTGAGAACTACCGTTACGCCGTATTTTTCAGCATATTTTTCTGCAACGACAATACGATTGTTGGAAATCATAGCATTGTCGCAGTTGAGAAGTCTTGCCATTTCGCCGACATGAGGAGTGATAACTATGTCCGTTTTCTTCCCCAGTAAAATATCTATGTCCGATGCTATGCAGTTTATTCCATCTGCGTCAATAATTACGGGACATTTTGCATTTTGTACTACAAATCGTGTGATTTCGATAGTATCCGGAGTAACTCCCATTCCGCAGCCGATGACTATTGCAGAAGCTCCGTTCATTGCCTTCAGCAGTTCATCCTTGCTGGTATCAAACAACATATAGCCGTAATCATCGCTTTCAAGCTCGATATATGTAGCCTCCGGCACAAGTACAGACATTGTGTCTATACATTTTTCAACAGAAGCGATCCTCACATGACCTACACCCGTTCTGAGAGCACCAAGAGCAGCAAATGAAGCTGCACCTCTCATGGATGAGCTTCCGGCGATAACAAGAAGTGTACCGAATGTTCCTTTATAGGAATCTCTCTCACGGCGTGGAGGAAAGCTTGCAAGATGATTTCTCTCTATCCTGTAATACGCTCTTTCTCCGTCAAGAACGTCAAGAGCTTCTCTCGGAATACCGATATCAGCAACAGTTATCTTACCGCAGTATTTTCTCAGCGGATACTGCGTCATACCAGATTTGATGAAACCAAATGTAACAGTCTCGTCAGCTTCAAATGCTCCGAATGCAACAGTTCCTGTAACGCTGTTTCCGCCGCTCGGAACATCAACTGCAATTCTGTACGCACTCGAACCTATTGCGAAAATACCGGCAGCATTCTTATCAAGCTGATCACGGAAGCCTGTTCCATAAACACCGTCAACAACAACAGTTGCTTCAAGAACAGCACTTTTTATCTGGCTCATTCTGAGCTTTTCCTGCATCAGTATCCTTTCAAGCGGATTGAGTTCCCTTTTGTCCGATGCCTTTTCCAGTTCGTTAACTCTCGGAACAGACATATAATCAAGCTCAGCGGCTTCGATGGCAGCCTCAACACCCTGACTGCGGTAGCCGTCAACAAATACAATACGTTCCTTAGGAAGACGCAGATACATCTCTTTTGCAAGATCTGTCGAGGGCTTGCCGCCGATATTGATTACTGTTATGCGATAACCTCTGTATACAAGGATATTTGCCGCTGCGAAGCAGTCTCCGCCGTTATTTCCCTTTCCGGCAAGAAAAACTATTGATTTTTCTTCCGGCGGCGCATCACTGGTACGGCGGCAGTAGCTGTCAATTATCTCAGCAAGTGCCTTTCCCGCATTTTCCATCAGTTTTTTTCTTGAAACGCCCACTTTTTCAGAGCGTTCCTCGATCATTTTCATCTGCTTCGGCGTAACGATTTTCATCTAAACCACTCCTTTTCTGCTCATTTTACATCATAATTATAATGAATTTCTTAATTTTGCCGGAAGAAATTTCTTTATATTGCCAAGCATTTTCTCATCCGGTACAAAAACAAGTCTTGTCTTACCATATTCACTATGTTCGAAATCTGCATAATATTCGTTGGAAATGATATTGTCAGTTGCCATAACAAGCGTCATATCCTCTGATTCTACCATATCATCGCTGTATTTTCCGAAATCCGTGAATGTTCTTACCTCTACGCTGAGAAGTTCTTTTCTTTTCTTCTGTGCTATTATCTTGTCAATATCGAGTTCGCCGTTAGTGAAGGTGTACTCATACTCCACATATCTGCCCTGAACGAGAAGATATGTCATGTATCCTCCCGCAGCAGCAAGAAACAGAAACATCATTGTGATGAGCGGCTGCGAAAGCTGTATGATTCCCAGCAAAGCAAGACATACAGAAAAAAGCGAACCTGTTATAAGAGTTCCGATTCTGCTTATTTTATCGGATTTGGTTTCTTTTCGTGTTACAAGCTGTTCTGCAAAATTGTCCATATTTTATCTCCTGATAGGTACTATTCAGCAAATTTATAAAAGATTGCTTTACAAATCGCCGTCTAATAATATAATATCACAAATTTAGCAGAATTTCAATATAAATACTTGATTTTTTTTTATTTTCAGTATATAATTGTATGGAACCCTATGACGGAGAGAGTAGGTCTGCAATGACGTCCGCAGAGAGGTGCTGTTTGGTGGAAGGCATCGGCTGATAGCAGATTGAAGTTCACTTCTGAGGGGCGGCTCTGAAATTATTCCGCAGCCGGAATTACTGTAGGAGCTGACGTATGCCTGCGTTAAGGGCAAGAGAGTGTCGGCTCTCCTGACAATGGGTGGTCATAAGCAAGAGTATTCTTGTCCTGTTGGACAGGAATTTTTTATTTTCCGATACACACGGCAAAACCACACAAACCTGTCTGACGGCTTTGTACGGTATCGCCACAATTATTTTATTAGGAGTTGATTTTTTTGAAAGAACAGCTTGAAAAAATTGAAGCACAGGCTAAACAGGAACTTGATGCCTGCACCGAAATCAAGGCTCTTGACGATCTGAGGATAAGATTCCTCGGAAAAAAAGGTGAGCTCACTGCTATCCTTAAACAGATGGGAAAACTCTCCGCAGAAGAACGTCCGATCATCGGTCAGCTCGCAAATCAGGTGAGAGCAGACATCGAAGAAGCTCTCAAAAACAAGATTGAATCCCTTAAATCTGAGGCTCAGGCTGCTAAGATCAAGGAAGAATCCATTGACATCACTCTCCCCGGAAAGCATGCTCCTTTCGGTAAGCTTCATCCGCTTACAAAGGTTGAAAACGAGATCCGTGAAATCTTCATGGGTATGGGCTTTGATATCGCTGACGGTCCCGAGGTTGATGACGATTACCACGTTTTCGAGGCACTTAATCTTCCTCCCGATCACCCGGCTCGTGATACTCAGGATACATTCTACATCGAAGGCACTGACGAGACTATTCTCCTCCGTACTCAGACTTCCTCTGTACAGGTTCATGTAATGGAAAATCAGAAGCCTCCGATCCGTATCATCTCACCCGGACGTGTTTTCCGTTCAGACGCCGTTGATGCTACACATTCTCCCCTTTTCCACCAGATAGAGGGACTTGTTATCGACAAGGGTATCACAATGTCTGATCTTAAAGGAACTCTCGATATGCTCATGAAGAAGCTCTATGGCGCAGACTGCAAGCTCCGCTTCCGTCCGCATCACTTCCCGTTCACTGAGCCTTCATGTGAAGTTGATATCAGCTGCTTCAACTGTGGCGGCGAAGGCTGCTCCATGTGCAAGGACGAAGGATATATCGAGCTTCTCGGCGCTGGTATGGTTCACCCCAAGGTTCTTGAAAACTGCGGTATTGACCCTGAGGTTTACTCTGGATTCGCTTTCGGTCTCGGTCTTGAGCGTATGGTTATGGGACGCTATGACATCAACGATCTCCGTCTCCTCTACGAGAACGATGTGAGATTCTTAGAGCAGTTCTGATTTATTATAAATTTTCTGTTATTATAAAATAAATACGAAAGGATTAAAATAAATGAATCTTTCTATGAAATGGCTTAACGACTATGTTAAAGCCGATATGCCGATAAAAGATTACTGCCACGCTCTCACAATGAGCGGCTCTAAGGTTGAGGGCTATGAGATCGAGGGAAAAGAAATTTCCAACGTTGTTGTTGGTAAGATCCTCTCCGTTGTTCCTCACGAAAATTCCGACCACCTCGTTGTTTGTCAGGTTGAAGTCGGCGAGGATGCTCCCATTCAGATCGTTACAGGAGCTTCAAACGTAAATGCCGGTGATATCATCCCCGTTGCACTTGACGGCTCAACTCTCCCCGGCGGAATCAAAATCAAGAAGGGCAAGCTCCGTGGTGTTGAATCCAACGGTATGCTCTGCTCACTCGGCGAGCTTGGTCTCGATAAGAGAGATTTCCCCTACGCTATCGAGGACGGAATCTTCATCATGCAGGAAGAATGCGAAATCGGTCAGGACATCCAGTCAGCTATCGGTCTCAATGATACTTCCGTTGAATTTGAAATTACTTCCAACCGCCCTGACTGTCTCAGCGTTACAGGTCTTGCAAGAGAAACTGCTGCAACCTTCGATCTTGCACTGAATATTCCTGAACCCTCATTCAAGGGCGTTGACGGCGATATAAATGAACTTCTCAAAGTTGATATCATCAACACAGAAAAGTGCAAGCGTTACTGTGCCGGTATCGTTAAGAACGTAAAAATCGAACCCTCTCCCAGATGGATGAGAGAGCGTCTTCGTGCAAGCGGTGTTCGTCCTATCAACAACTTCGTTGATATCACAAACTACGTTATGCTTGAATATGGTCAGCCTATGCACGCATTCGATCTCCGCTACGTTGAAGGTGCACACATCAACGTAAGAAACGCTGTAAACGGTGAAAAAATCATGACTCTTGACGGCGTTGAGAGAGAGCTTTCCGATGATATGCTCGTTATCGCTGACGAAAAGAAGCCCGTTGCTGTTGCCGGCGTTATGGGCGGTGAATACAGCGGTATCATGGATGATACTACAACTGTTGTATTTGAGTCAGCTTACTTTGAACCCTCACAGGTTCGCCGTACATCAAAGGCTCTGAAACTCAAGTCTGACGCTTCTTCAAGATACGAAAAGGGCGTTGATCCGCTTATCAGCATGGTTTGCCTTAAAAGAGCATTCCAGCTCGTTGAAGAGCTTGGTGCCGGTGAAGTTCTCAGCACTGTTATCGACTGCGATCACTCCGACTATGTTCCCTCTGAAGTAGAATTCAACTCTGAGTGGATCAATAATTTCCTCGGAACTGATATTTCCGACGCTGACATGAAGAATTACCTCGGACGTCTTGGCTTCACTTTTGCAGACGGAAAGACAGTTGCTCCCTCATTCAGAATTGATATCGGCTGCAAGGCAGATATTGCTGAGGAAGTAGCAAGAATCTACGGCTACAACAACATCCCCTCCAGTGATTTCAGAGGCGTTGCAAAGGCTGAATTCACTGAGGAACAGAAATTTGTCCGCACTCTCAGAAATGCTGCTGTTTCTCTCGGCGGCTACGAGATCGCAACATATTCTTTCGTTTCTCCCAAATACTTCGATAAGATCAGACTTCCTGAGAACAGCGAGCTCCGCAAGGTTGTAAAGATTGTTAATCCTCTCGGCGAGGATACAAGCGTTATGAGAACTACTACTATTCCCTCAATGCTTGATGTACTCTCCTTCAACTACAACAACAGAAACGAAAAGGCTTGTCTCTTTGAAATTTCTAAGGAATACATTCCCGCTAAGGAAGAAAAGCCCTATATCAACGGCGATATCCTTGCAAGCAGCGGAAACAAAAAGCACCGCTATGAATACTCACTTCCCGATGAGCCACAGAAGCTTACTATCGGTATGTATGGCGGAGAAGCTGATTTCTACACATTAAAGGGTATGATCGAACAGCTTCTTGACGAAATCGGCATCAGCGATGTTGACTATGTCCGTGCCGGAGACAGCAATGCTTCTGATGAAAAATATGCTCTCCATCCCGGAAGAAGCGCAGTTATCCTCAAGGGTGATGTAATCCTCGGTATCATGGGCGAGGTTCATCCTGAGGTTCAGGATACCTACAAACTCGGCACAAAGACCTACGTTGCAAAGCTTAATATCGCTGAACTTATGTCTGTTGCTGCCGGAAAGATCACTTATCAGCCGCTTCCTAAGTTCCCGGCTACTACAAGAGATCTCAGCCTTATCTGTGATGATGAGATTCCTGTTGCTGAGCTTGAAAAGGCTATCAAGGGAGCTGTAGGAAAGATTCTTGAAAAGGTAACACTCTTTGACGTATACAAGGGCAAGCAGATTGAGGACGGCAAAAAGAGCGTATCATACTCCATTTCCATGCGTTCACACGAGGGAACTCTCACTGATGAACAGGCTGATGGAGCTATGAAGCGTGTCCTCAAGGCACTTTCTGCTCTCGGCGCAGAACTGCGAGGCTGATTAAACATCATAGATAACGGAGGAAAAAATGGCAGAAGAAAAAGAAATCCAGCAGATAATCGAACAGGAGATACGGGAAAGCGAAATGCCCCGTAAATCCTCACGGAAGCGCAAGGAAAAAAAGCCGAAAAATAAATTCAAGTTCATTGCATTTGTTGAAATGCTGCTGATTATTGTACTTTCCGGCGAACTTGCGTGGAATGTTTTCCTCCGTGACCGTTTTACAGACGATAAAACTGTTCCTGCAAGCACTGACGCTGATTCCCTTGAACCTCAGGTAAGAAGGCGTCCTGTTATCGAAAAGGAAGAAACAATATATCAGTTCAATGGTAAAAAAATCCTTATGAATGATGGTGTATACGGGGAAATCTTCTTCCCCGTTTTCGCCGATGTTCCGGCATGTCAGCTTGATATGGAAAATCTCGTCACAAGAAATGGCTACTCCTTCTACACTGAAAACGGAAAAATCACTTCTATCCCTGGTATTGACGTTTCCGAGCATCAGGGCGTTATTGACTGGCAGAAAGTTAAAAATTCCGGTATTGAGTTTGCCATTATCCGTGTAGGATACCGTACCTATGGCGGCGGTGATATCACTCTTGATACAACCTTTGCTGAAAATCTCAGAAATGCCGATAAAGCAGGAATAAAGCTTGGTGTTTATTTCTACTCTCAGGCAGTTACTCCGGAAGAAGCTATCGAAGAAGCTGACGTCGTAATTGACGCTATTGAGCCGTACAATATTACATATCCCGTTGTATTTGACTGGGAGCTTGTATATAACGATTCAGCACGAACTGACAAGGTTTCTGTTGATACTCTCGCTGAATGCTGCATTTCCTTCTGCGAGCGTGTAGAGTCAGCCGGATACACTCCGATGATTTATCAGAACAAGAATACGTCGATGTTCAAGCTTGATCTCCCACGCCTTCAGAAATACGATTTCTGGCTGGCAGAATACAACGACAAACCTACATACTACTACGATTATCAAATGTGGCAGTATACCTCAACCGGAAAAATTCCCGGCGTAAACGGCGATGTTGATATGAATATCTGCTTCAGGGACTACAGCAAATCTGAATAAAAATTAAAACCCGTCAAAACTGTGATTTCTCATAGTTCTGACGGGATATTTTTTATAAATTATTCTTTACAAAAAGTATTTTCATCGAATTGAACTGATATGTTCCGTCGCTTTTTTCCGTTACATGGAATTCAACCGACTTTGAAACGCTCTTTTCCATCCATGATGGTCTTTCGTCTATATAGTCAACGGTGATCGTGTAATCGCTTCCGCTTTTTACAATTGACTTTATTTCCGGCTCATAGGTGAAAACTATCGGATGAATCGGTACGTTATAAACTCCCTTTTCAGCGTCATAATAGAAACGTGAGTTCATAGGTCCGACAGTAGTATGAACGAACTCTGCGTGATCCTGTCCGAAAAGTGCAACCGCTTCTGCCTCAATATCATAGGCAGATATGGAAATAACATCTCCTCCGGCAACGTTTACAGGATATTTTTCCAGCTTCTCATCATCCATGATTATTGACCATATCGAAGCTGTGATTATCTGTTCGGATGTAAGATCAGCCGGCTTGTCAAAGGACTCTATATCCATTATTACTACAGGATAAATCAGCTCTGTAAAACCGTCCTTTTTGGCTTCACCGGTAGCAAATCCTCTGATCTTGCGTATTCCCCAGCCAACAGTTGTTACGATTCCGATTACGGCAAAAATAGTGAAAATTACGCCCAGAACGGCAAATATGTTCCTTTTGAGCTTCTTTTTCTTAGGCGGCTGTTCTTCATCATCCTCTGTCTTTTCTTTCTTGACATCAATAAGAGTTTCAGGATCTTCATCAAGTATCTTCGTAAGCGCAGAAGTAATTTTTCCCTTTCCGGCACTTTCCTTCTGTTCATCCGGCTTTCCCTCTCCGGATTTTTCCTCCTCATAAGCCTTTTCTTCTTCAGTGCTTTCCTCAGAAGCTTCTTCTGTTTCCTTATGCTCCTCTATTTCAGCTATAGCATTGGCGGCATCTTCACGGATTTCCTCAATAAGAGTGGAAACTCCGTCTTTCTGCTCCGGATTTTCTTCTGTTTTCTCCGGATGTTCTTCAGCAGAATCTTCCATGACAGAAGTTTCTTCTGTAGATTCGCTCATCGTAGCTGTACCATTTATTGCAGCAAGAGCAGCTTCTATGAGATCGGTCGCTGATTCTCCGCTCTCGCTTTCAAATGGCTGTAATACGTCATTTTCGCTGGATTCACCATTGAAAAGATCGCTAATTTCAGTTTCAGGGACTTCATCAGTGCTTTCTTTTTCAGCAGATTTTTTCTTCTCATCGTCTTCTGCGGAATTCTTTTTACTATGCTTTGATGGTTTTACCTTTTTCTTCTTTTTTGAAGAACGCTTTTCCTGATCCTTATCTTTTTCGATTTCTTCCAATACAACAGTTTCCGGCTGTGATTCAGGATTTTCCTGTTCTTTTTCCGGAATCTCAGGAACTATTTCCTCAGATATTTCTTCCTGTACAGCAACTGTTTCAGGCTCAGATTCCTGTACCGGCTGAGTATTTTCCTCCGGCTCTGGAATAACTTCCGGTTCGGGAACTGCTTCCGGCTCCAGAATTATTTCTGGCTCTGGAACTGCTTCCGTTTCCGGCTCCGGCTTTGACACTGGAATTACAGCAGTTCGATTCATGCTGCGGCTTTCAGCTCTCAGACGTTCCTGTTTTTTCTGTTCCTCCTCCTGACGGCGAAGTTCCTCATAATCAGGCAGTTCTCCGGTAATAACAACCTTCTTCTTCTGCTTGGGAGCATTATTTTCAGTAACAGGCTTCGGCTCCGGAACAGCCTTGGCAGCTTCTTCCACTGCCTTGCTTTCCTTTTCGTCAAGCTCGTTAAGAATATTCTCTGCAAGAGTAGGCTTTTTTTCAACTGTCAGCGCATTGAGAAGATCATCAACTGACATAGTATCGTAAATACTTTTCGCCTTTGGCATTTCTGCATTTGATGGCACAGCATTTTCGTGGCTGTTTCCTCTTAGATTATTGAGCATATCATCAAGATCTTTTCTGATAGCCATTGCGACCTCCAAATAAATAAAAGTTAAGGTAAAAAAAATCAGACAAAAAATTCTATTCCGGACAGTTTCCTGTTCATCTTATCTGTCCGTTTCCGTTGATGAGATATTTTACAGTTGTAAGTTCTTTAAGTCCCATAGGTCCTCTTGCGTGAAGCTTCTGGGTGGAAATTCCGATTTCTGCGCCGAATCCGAATTCTCCGCCGTCAGTAAATCTTGTTGAAGCATTTACATAAACAGCGGCAGCGTCAACACATCTCTGGAATTTTTCGGCACTTTTAAGAGAACTTGTAACAATACACTCTGAATGGCGTGTTGTGTACTTTCTTATATGAGCAATAGCCTCGTCGATGTTATCAACCACCTTAATTGCAATAACAAAGTCGTTGAATTCTGTAGCATACTCTGTCTCTGTTGCCTTTTCAACTGAATCACCGAGAATAGCGGCAGTTGCATCGCATCCGTAGATTTTTACATCATGAGACTTGAAACGCTCAGCGATCATAGGAAGGAACTTTTCAGCAATATCCTTGTGAACAAGCAGGCTTTCAATAGCATTGCATACGGACGGACGCTGAGTTTTAGCGTTGTCAGTGATATCAACAGCCATGTCAAGGTCTGCGGAATCATCAACATAAACGTGACAATTGCCGGCACCTGTCTCGATAACAGGAACAGTTGCGTTCTTTACTACAGCCTGAATGAGATTTGCACCGCCTCGGGGAATAATAACATCAACATATCCGTTGAGGCGCATGAGTTCAGTAGTAGTCTCACGGTCAGTATTCTCAACAACCTGTATCATGTCAGCGGGAAGTCCGGCTTCTTCAATAGCCTTGCGCATTATTTTTCCTAAGCAGACATTGGAATTTATAGCTTCCTTGCCGCCCTTGAGGATTACAACATTTCCGGCTTTCAGGCAAAGAGCTGCTGCGTCAACTGTAACATTAGGGCGTGACTCAAAAATGATACCGATAACACCAAGCGGTACACGGGTTTTGATTATCTGCAAGCCGTTAGGACGATTTCCGCCGCCTACTACCTCGCCAATAGGATCAGCGAGGGCGATAAGTTCATCAACGCCCTTTGCAATACCCTCGATACGCTTTTCATCCAGTTTGAGTCTGTCCTGTTTTGCTTCGGTCATACCGTTAGCCTTTGCATTGGCAATGTCCTTTGCATTTTCAGCGATTATAAGCTCCTTATTTTCAATAAGCGCCTTTGAAATAGCCGCAAGCGCTCTGTCCTTTATCTCACTTGAAGCACCGGCTGCGGCAGCTTCAGCAGCCTTGGCTCTTTTTCCGAGTTCCTCTGTATAGCTCATTATAGTCACCTCTCGATTATTTTTTTGACTTGAATATTGTTCCGATTTCCTTATTTTCAAAAAGATCATAAAGCAGCTCCGGATCTCTGCCGTTCATGATAACCATGTCGATTCCGGCTTCCGTTGCGATCTTGGCTGCATTTATCTTTGTAGACATTCCGCCTGTTCCCAGTCCGGAACCAGCACCGCCCGCCATTTGCTCGATCTTAGGTGTAATTTCCTCAACTACAGAAATAGGCTTTGCATCGGGATTCCTTCTCGGATCATCATCATAGAGACAGTCGATATCCGACAGTATCAGCAGAAGATCTGCATGAGACAATTCTGCAACCAGAGCAGAAAGTGAATCGTTTTCACCGATTTCAAGCTCGAGTTCGTCAATGGCAATAGTATCATTTTCATTTACGATCGGGATAACATCCATTCCCACAAGAGTTTCAATAGTATTCTTGAAGTTCTCGCAGTGATTAATGTTATTGATTATCGTCTTTGTCAGAAGAATCTGTGCAACAGTAACGCTGTATTTTGCAAACATATCGTCATAAACGTGCATAAGCTCACACTGACCGATAGCCGCAACCGCCTGTTTTGCCTTGGTTTCCTTTGGCTTTTCGGGAAGTCCGAGTTTTCCGGCACCAAGTCCGACAGCACCGGAGGATACCATGATTATCTCACGACCTGAATTGTGCAGATCTGAAATAACCCTGACAAGATTTGTCATTCTTCTTATATTGAGTTTTCCCGTAGCATGGGCAAGCGTAGATGTGCCCAGTTTTATAACAATTCGTTTTTTTTCAGAAATATTTCTCATAAAATGCTTCTTTCAGTTTACTTTATTTGTTGGTGTACCATTCTGCCATGCCATTACATTTTCGCAGACTATATCTACAAGGCGCTGTCTTGTTTCAAGAGCAGCCCATGCAGTATGCGGCGTAATATAGCAGTTCACAGCGTTTTTCAAAGGCGTATCCGGCGACATTGGCTCTTTCTCCAGAACATCCGCATATGCAGCTGAAATCACTCCGGAATTGAGTGCTTCTGCAAGTGCTTTTTCATCTGCGATACCGCCTCTTGCAGTATTGATGAGCACAGCCGTTTTCTTCATTCTGCCCAGTAGTCCCTTATTCACGATGCCCTTTGTACGCTCGGTAAGAGGACAGTGAAATGTCAGAACATCAGCTTTTTCTGCTGCTGTCTCCACATCTGTTACTTCATACGGACATCCCTCAGGAGCTGTTCTTGTAGAAACTACTATATTCATTTCGAATGCATTTCCAAGTTCGGCAACACGCTTTCCGATAGAACCATATCCAACAATGGAAAGTGTTTTTCCGGCAAGTTCGCCTATCGGCAGCGGAAAATACGAAAAGGTGGAGGAACGCTCCCATTCTCCGTTCTTTACAAGACTGTCATAGTCTCTTATACGGCTGAAATGATCGAGGATATATGCAAAAACCTGTTGTGCAACGGCATTTGTGGAATACTGTCCTGCATTGCAGACTGTTATCCCCTTTTCCGTTGCAGCTTCAATATCAACATTATTGTAGCCTGTTGCGAAAAGTCCGATATATTTAAGATTCGAACAGGAATCCATGACCTCACGGGTTATGAGCGTCTTGTTGCAGAGTACTATCTCTGCATCTCCTATGCGTGAAGCTGTTTCCTCCGGATTTGTCAGCGGATAGAAGTCAGTTTCTCCGAGTTTTCTGAGTTTTTCTTCCGGAATATCACCGCTGAAATTCACCGTAGACCAGTCAGTAATTACGATTTTCACGCTTTTCCCTCCGTATCCGGTACGCTTTCAGCAACTGCTTCGTCATCATCATCTTCTTCGTCATTTACAATTTCCTTCGGCTTGAAGATAAAAGATGTTACAAGTGCCGCAAGTATCAGTACTAACTCGATTATTCCTACAGCATAGAAAAGCGTTCTGCTCTCTGAAACCCAGATAAGCAGTGAAGCCGGAATAGCTATTGCCATTATCAGCTGGTAAGGAAGTTTCTGTGTAGCGAAACGATATACAAAGAAAACTGTAGCAAGACACGCAAATATCAGATGCATATTAAACGGAAATGGAAAAAGTGTAGGATTTTCAATTTCTGCCTGCTGCGTCAAAGTGAAAATATCATAATAATTCATAATAGCTCCGATCTGCCGTTCCTTCCGGAACAGCGCATTTTTCTGATTTTAACAATACTTTATTATTATAGCATACTTTACGCAGAAATTCAACCGATTTTTTCAAAAAAATCTCTCCTGAGCACAATAATCTCCTGTCAGATTTCACAAAAAGATTATTTCACACATCCTGATATAAAAAGAGTATTATTTTTCAGTAAAAAAGCACTATATTTCATTGTTTCATACGAATAAATAATGTATAATATTGTTATTGATTACAAGATCGGAGGAAATTAAATGAGTTATAAATTCAGAAAAATAACAGCGTTTCTTACCGGAATCGCCACTGTAATGTCCTGTACGGGCATTGCTCCGGAAAAAAATACTTCTGTTCCCGTTACAGCTGACGCTGCTTCTTCTGCTATACCAGCATTTCCAGGTGCTGTAGGCGGCGGAAAATATGCTACCGGCGGCAGAGGCGGAGAAGTTTATCACGTTACCAACCTCAATGACAGCGGTGCCGGTTCTTTCCGTGACGCCGTAAGCAAATCAAACAGAATCGTCGTTTTTGATGTCAGCGGAACAATCGAGCTGAAAGGTAATATCCTCTGCCAGAGCAATATCACTATCGCTGGTCAGACTGCTCCCGGCGGCTCAGGAATCACTCTCAAAAACTACAAAATGGGCATGGCTGGTGATAACATTATCTGCCGTTACATTAGTTCTCGTCCCGGTCCGGATGCAGCAACAAGCTCCGGAAATGACGCATGGGGCGGCGCAAATGGCTCAAATTCCATTATCGACCACTGCTCTATGGGCTGGACTACGGACGAACAATGGGGACTTTACTCAAATAACATGAACTACACTGTTCAGTACTCCGTTATAGGTCCCGCTGATTCATGGGGCGGTCATAAAAAAGGTCTGCATGGCTTTGGACTTATGATGGGCAAGGGTAATCTTTCCTTCGACCACAATCTCATTATCCACAACGTTTCAAGAAACTTCCGTGGAAAGATTCCGGGCACTTATACCGCTGATTTCACCAACAATATCATCTACGACTGGGGATATCAGACAGCCTACGGAACTATCGGTCATCTCAACTACGTCAACAATACCCTCAAAGCCGGAAATTCCACTACCGGCGGATATCACTGGGTAAACGTTGACAGCACTACAAGTCCGGAGAATTTCAAAATATACTGCGATGGAAACCAGATGATAAACAAGGACGGCACAATTAATCCTATCACAAATGACAACTGGTCGGGAATCAAGGTCAAGGATTCCATTGGCATTACAAAGGACGATCTCTATTCCGCAACACCGTTCCAGACAATTATTAACGGCGAAAACGTCTCAACTGTTGCCGGAGCCGAAAGTGCTGCTGCTTCCTACGATCACGTTGTTAATTTCGCCGGAAATGGTATTGCTCCTGACAAAAGAACGGCAATTGATCAGCAGTGCGCTTACGAAACTATCAACGGAACCGGCTCATGCAGCGGAACTGCCGCATACGACGCCTCTCAGACAAAACTCGATACATACAATATCAAGTGCGGAGTAACTTATACTTATCCGTCCGCTGTTCTCAAAAAGGAAATCATCGACACCGACAACGACGGAATGCCCGATGAATGGGAAGAAGCAAGAGGTCTTAACCCCAATGATCCGACTGATACAAACGGCGACTACTGCGGTCAGGGATATACAAATATCGAATATTACATCAACGATCTCACTGTTGACTCGTTCCCCAAGGGAGTTGTTGAACTTTCTCCCGAAAACGCAGAACCGCCCGTTCCGCCTGTTTCTGCTTTTGAAACTATCGAAGCAGAAAGCTTTTGGAATCAGGAAGGTGTTATTGCTGAGGAACTTTCTTCCGGCGGCATGAACATCGGCTTCATCGAAAACGGAGACTACACTGTTTATCGTTCTGTTGATTTCGGCGACGGTGCAAAGTCAATGAGTGCCCGTATTTCCGGAAATCCCGCAAAAATCGAGCTTCATCTTGATAATATAAGCGATACTCCGGCGGCTGTCGTTGATTTTAAAGGTACTTCCGGATTCACCGACTATCAGGACATCTCATTCAACATAAACAAAATATCCGGAACGCACAGGCTATATCTCAAATTTACCGGCGGCGAGGGATATCTCCTTAATATGGACAGCTTCGTATTCGGCAAGGACGCTATACCGCTCAGCCGAATGCTTTTCAAGGATGTTTTTGTAAGCGATACTGCTATCCCTGATAAATGGATGATCGGTACAGGTCCGCAGATTTACGGTGACCGTGATTTCACAATAACACATCTTCCGAAAAACGCAGACGGCTGTGAGATACTTATGACTGCCTGTGACGCAAAGGGGACTACCGGAGATACTGCTGTATTTACTGCCGGTGACGACATTGACCTCATGATTGCTCTCGACAACAGAGTCGAAACAGTTCCGGAATGGCTTTCCGGATACGAAAAACTTCCGGCTGACACATATATAACTTCCTCAAACGATGTAACTTATGATATCTACATGCTCAAAGTCAAAAAGGGTGAGAAAGTCACTCTCGGAAGCAACGGTCAGACCTATATGTGCGTAAACTTCTTTGCTCTTGCAGTTCCGTCAGCTTGGTATTCAAAGCCTGTAAGCGGCGATATAAATGGCTCCGGTATTGTTGATACCGGCGATCTCGTACTTCTTCAGAAGTATCTTCTCAGAACCGGAACACTGACATCCGATCAGGCTGAATCCGCCGATCTTGACGGTGACGGTATTATCGATGTTTTTGATAACGTGCTTTTAAGAAAAAAACTTCTTTTACAGAAATAAAAATTAAAGCGGCTGGAAAATCCAGCCGCCTTTTATTTTACTTCTTAAGATTCATAGATTCCTTAACTGTCTTAACGATATTTTCAGCTGAAAGACCGAATTCTTTAAGGAGGTCAACAGCCGGTCCCGAATGACCATACTCGTCGTTAACACCGATTTTCACAACGGGAACAGGGTACATTTCTGTAACTGTTTCAGCCACAGCAGAGCCAAGTCCGCCGATAACGCTATGTTCTTCAGCAGTAACGATAAGTCCTGTTTTCTCTGCGCACTGAGCAATAAGCTCCTTATCAAGAGGCTTGATAGTGTGGATATTCACAACCTGTGCAGAGATTCCGTCTGCTTCAAGAGTTTTTGCAGCTTCAACTGCTTCGTTCACCATGAGTCCTGTAGCAACAATTGTTACATCAGTTCCCTCACGAAGAACAACACCCTTGCCAAGCTCGAATTTATATGTCTCGCTGTCGTTGATTACCGGAACTGCAAGACGTCCGAAACGCATATACACAGGACCATTGAAGTCAAGTGCAGCCTTTACAGCAGCCTTTGCTTCAACATCGTCACAGGGGTTGATGATTGTCATTCCGGGAATTGTTCTCATAAGAGCAATATCCTCGTTGCACTGGTGTGTTGCACCGTCCTCGCCGACAGAAATTCCGGCATGAGTTGCACCGATTTTAACGTTGAGGTGAGGATATCCGATTGAGTTTCTTACGATTTCATAAGCTCTGCCAGCTGCAAACATTGCGAATGTACTTGCAAACGGAATTTTTCCGCAAGCTGCAAGACCAGCTGCAACGCCCATCATATTTGCTTCAGCGATTCCGCAGTCGAAAAAGCGTTCAGGACAAGCCTTCTTGAAAATGCCTGTCTTTGTAGCTGCTGCAAGGTCAGCGTCAAGAACTACGAGATTCTTGTATTCATCTGCAAGATCACGAAGAGCCTCGCCATAGCTCTCTCTTGTTGCCTTTTTAATTACGTCTGCCATGATCTCAGCCCTCCAATTCCTTTAACTGTGCATTAAGCTCTGCCATTGCCTGATCGTACTGCTCTCTGTTGGGAGCTGTTCCGTGCCAGCTTACCTGATTCTCCATGAATGAAACGCCCTTGCCCTTGACGCTTTTCTGGATTATAGCAACAGGTTTGTCAGTTACGGATTCAGCTTCTGTGAAAGCTCTGTCGATATCATCAAAATCATGAGCATCCATAGTGATAACATGCCAGCCGAATGCAGCAAATTTATCTGTAATAGGTTCCGGTGAGCATACCTCTGTGATAGCTCCGTCGATCTGGAGACCGTTGTTATCAACGATAGCAACAAGGTTTGTAAGCTTATAGTGAGCAGCGAACATAGCTGCTTCCCATACCTGACCTTCCTCTATCTCGCCGTCGCCGAGAATTGTATATACTTTATAGGAGCTTCCGTCAAGCTTTCCGGCAAGAGCCATTCCGCAAGCCGCAGAAATTCCCTGTCCGAGCGAGCCGCTGGACATATCTACTCCGGGAATGTGAATGCAGGGATGTCCCTGAAGCATTGCACCTATGTGGCGGAGGGATTTAAGCTCGTCTGCTGAAAAATACCCCTTCTGTGCCAGCACAGAATAAAGAGCCGGCGCTGTATGTCCCTTTGAGAGCACAAGACGGTCTCTGCCCGTATCATCCGGATTTGCCGGATCTACATTCATTTTGTTAAAATACAGGTATGTCAGTGTATCGCTGATAGAAAGAGAACCGCCGGGATGACCGGACTTTGCATTGTAAGTCCCCTCAATAACGCCCATTCTGACATTGCAGGCAATCTTCTGCAAATTCTTTTTTGTAGATGCGTCCATAATAACCTCCATTTTTATTTGCTTTATTTTGCTTTTATATCATATAGTTTTTTATAAATATATTTTCCCCTCTGAAACTTCTTTCCCTCATATTTTGAAGAAAGAGCCGAGGATGTTATAAAATCATCGTCAACACAGACGAAAAACTGTTTTCCCTCTGATTCAACAAGATAATAAATCTGTCCATAGTTAGCGATGGAATCATATATATTAAGTGTTCCGGCACCTATGATAAAATCAGCTACCCATTCCGCTTTTGACATTTTTTTCTGTCTGTGCAAAGCGTATATATGCTCTGCCTTCGGATATTTAGCCGCACAGCAAGCGTCCTTTGGATTCCTTGCGCCGTTTCCGGCAGAAAACTTTTCAAGATCTATCTTTTCTCTCAGTTCCTGAACGTCGCACTCCTCGTCACTGAGAAGATAATCAATGCTCACGTTGAGAAGTCCGGAAATCGCTTTCATATTTTCAATATCCGGAAGACCCTTACCTGTTTCCCACTTTGTCACAGCCTGTCTTGATACACAAAGTTTTTCTGCAAGCTGCTCCTGTGTAAGTCCTGCATTCTTTCTTGCTTCTTTAAGTTTTTCTGAAAATGTCATAGTAATCCCTCCAAAAACATAGTACGGTTTCCCCGTCTGTTTTCAGTATAATTCCACCACCAAAAAAATGCAAGAATATATATGATAACATCAATGCTACTTTCCGTAGCATGGCTATTTCAAGCCTTTTTTGAGCTTCCGCAGCGTCTTATTATTTCCTCGATAAGTTCAGCAACTGCACCCTCATCACAGGAATTTTTCAGCACAAGATCAGCTTTGCTTTTCACTGATTCCTCAGCATTTGCCGGACATACTCCTAAATCAGCCTCACAGATCATTTCGATATCATTATCGAAGTCTCCGACTGCCACAAAAGTCATGTCCTCCATTCCCGAAAGTCTTCGGTATTCTCTCAGAGCCGAACCCTTGCTGACACCCTTTGGAAGCATTTCATAGAAAATCTCTGACGATCTTATGAAATCATAATCCTTGTCGAAACCTCTTTGCTTTACAAGAACTTCAAGAAATGAAATATCCTCCGGCGCAAGCGCAAAAAGTACCTTGAGCCAGCCGCCGTCTTCGATTTCTGAAAGTTCCTTATAATAAGGAACGATATTGCACAGCTTTGTATGAAGCTGCTGATATTCTGTATTGCTGAATACATATGTACCGTCGGTTTTAAGCACTTCTCCGCCGATATCCGGCATCATTTCCATGATTTCCAGTGCGGCAGACTTTGCCGTTTCCGGCAGCGGATACGTATACAGTGTTTCTCCGGAAGTATAATCGTGGATAGCCGCCCCGTTATACATAATTACCGGCATTTTCAAATCAAGAAGCTGCGTGAACTGTTCAAACGACTGTATCGTTCTTCCCGTAGCAACTGTGAATTTTCCGCCTAAGGACGTGAATTTTTCAATTGCTGCTCTGTCACGGTCAGTAATCTGCTTTTTTGAAGTGAGGAGCGTTCCGTCCATATCGCTGAGAAGAATAACTTTACTTATATCGCTGAACATTGAATTCCTCCTCACATTTTCCCGAGTTTGTCAAGTATACTGCTGAAATAATCAGGCAGACCGCTTGTAAACTCCATATAATCTCCCGTTGAAGGGTGAATAAATCCTATTTTCCGTGCATGAAGGCACTGTCCGTCAATCCCCTTATAGGGCTTTCCGTAGACATCATCCCCAAGCACCGGATGACCAAGATACGCAAGATGTACACGAATCTGGTGGGTACGTCCTGTTTCAAGCCGCAGACGTACATGTGCATATCCTCCGAACTGGCGCAGCACCTCGTAGTGAGTAACAGCATTTCTGGAATTTTCAGTCGTTACGCACATCTTTTTGCGGTCAATTTTGTGTCGGCCGATAGGAGCGTCTATCGTCCCTGATGTTTCCTTGAAATATCCGGCTGCTACCGCTTCATACTCACGGGTGAAGCTGTGTTCTTTTATCTGCTCTGCAAGCTTCAGGTGAGAAGCATCGTTTTTCGCAACGATAAGCAGACCGCTTGTGTTTTTATCAATCCTGTGAACGATTCCCGGACGGATTACTCCGTTTATTCCGGAAAGACTGTCACCGCAGTGATGAAGCAGCGCATTCACAAGCGTTCCGGTATAATTTCCGTGCGCCGGATGAACCACCATCCCTTTCGGTTTGTTCACAACAAGAAGATCGCTGTCCTCGTAGACTATATCAAGCGGAATATCCTCCGGAACAGCGTCCATAGGCTGCGGATCCGGAATATTTACAGATATGCCGTCACCGCTGCGAATCTTGTAGTTTTTAGCTGCATTTTTTCCGTTGACCGATACATCTCCGGATTCGCATAGTCCCTGTACAGCCGATCGTGTAAGTTCCGCAATATTGTCCGAAATATATTTGTCAAGACGAATTCCGGCATCTTCTGCGGCTGCTGTAAGAGTTATAATTTCACTCATCGGATGCAACCTCTTTCGCCGCTTCCTTTTCAGCTTTAAGCTTCTTTTCGATCTTAGGATCAATGAATATTGCATAAATCAGAATCATGACAAATGCAAAAGTAACGCAGATATCCGCAAAATTGAATATTGCGAATTTAAACAGCTTCAGCTCAAACATATCAACTACATAGCCGAAACGTATGCGGTCTATGAGATTGCCGATTCCTCCTGCAATAAATAGTGCAATAGCAGTACTGAGAAGCTTCGAGCGCTTCATATAGCGGAAAAGTACGAATATTCCGGCAAGAATCACCAGAGATGTAAAACCTACAAGGAACCATCGCTGTCCTGCCATGCTGCCGAAAATCGCTCCTTTGTTTTCAAGATAAGTAAGGTCGAAAATCTCAAAATCGCCGAAACGAATGAAATCCATGCTTTCAACAGGTTCAAGGGATTTCACTGCCCACAGCTTTATAAGCTGATCGGCTGCGATAAGAATTACTATCATTGCAACAAGCAGTATAGCCACAAAAATTTATCCTTTCATGCAATTGCCTGCTGCCGTATGACAGCAGGCAATATAATACTAATTAAGCCTCGATTGCGATAGCACATCTCTCACAGAGTGTAGGATGTGTATGATTTGTTCCAACATAATTGGAGTAGCACCAGCATCTGTCGCACTTTCCGCCTTCAGCTCTTTCTACCTCGAATACTGTCTCGCCCTCGGATTTCTCAACAGCAATACCGGAAACGATGAGTACTTCCTGAAGCTGATCTGCAAGAGCAGCGTATCTGTCGTAATCATCCGCACTGCTTCTGATAACGATCTTAGCCTCAAGTGACTTACCGATTGTCTTGGCATTTCTTGCTTCTTCAAGAACCTTGTTTGCCTGTTCACGGGCAGCATAGAGGAAGTTCCACTTGTCAACAAATTCTGTGCTGAATTCGATACCGGACTTCTCAGGCATCTGATTGAGGAATACGCTTTCCTTGTCGTCAGATGATGTGTGCGGCATGAACTGCCAGATTTCCTCAGCTGTAAAGGAAATGATAGGAGCTGCAAGTCTTGCAACAGCGCTGAGAATACGATACATAGCTGTCTGTGCAGAACGGCGAAGCTCAGAATCTTCCTTTTCGCAGTAGAGTCTGTCCTTGATGATGTCAAGATAGAAGTTTGACATATCAATTACGCAGAAATTATGGATTGCATGGAATGCAATATGGAAATCAAATGCATTGTAGCCCTCGTTTACCTTGTCAATAAGAGCGTCAAGGCGCATGAGTGCCCATTTATCAAGCTCTGTGAGCTTATCATCAGAAACACTGTCAGTATCCGGCTCAAATCCCTTGCCGTTGCCGAGGTTTCCGAGAATAAATCTTGCTGTATTTCTGATCTTCTTGTAAGCGTCAGAAAGCTGTCCGATGATAGCCTTTGAAATTCTGATATCAGAGTGATAGTCAGAAGAAGCTACCCAAAGACGGAGAATATCTGCACCGTACTGGTCTGTGATCTCGCTGGGGTCAATTCCGTTGCCGAGAGACTTATGCATTGTCTTGCCTTCACCGTCAACTACCCAGCCGTGTGTGCAGACAGCCTTATAAGGAGCTGTTCCCTTATATACAACGGATGTAAGGAGTGATGACTGGAACCAGCCTCTGTACTGATCCGCACCCTCAAGGTAGAGGTCAGCAGGCCATGTAAGGCTGTCAAAATCATCCATTACAGCAGTATGTGATACACCGCTGTCGAACCATACGTCCATGATGTCGTATTCCTTTGTAAATTCACCGCAGCCGCACTCGCACTTTACGCTTGCAGGGATGAACTCATTTGCTTCCTTGATCCACCATGCATCAGAGCCTTCCTTGCGGAAAAGTTCTGCAATTGCCTTGATAGTCTCGTCTGTATAGATCGGCTTTCCGCAGTCCTTACAGTAGATAACAGGAATCGGAACGCCCCATGTTCTCTGACGGGAGATACACCAGTCAGAACGGTCACGAACCATACCCTTGATACGGTCCTCGCCCCACTCAGGAATCCACTGAACATCCTCGATTGCCTTGATAGCTTCATCCTTGAAGCCGTTTACAGAACAGAACCACTGCTCTGTAGCACGATAGATGATCGGGCTGTGACAACGCCAGCAGTGCGGATACTGATGCACGATCTTCTGAGTTGCAAGCATAGCGCCTGTTTCAACGAGCTTTGCAGCAATAGCCTTATTAGCTTCGTCTGTATCCATGCCCTCGAATTCGCCTGCTTCAGCAGTCTGCTTGCCCTTTGCGTCAACACATACGATAATTCCGATATCATCATAATTCTTGCAGACCTCAAAGTCCTCTACACCGTAGCCAGGAGCAGTATGAACGCATCCTGTACCGCTTTCAAGAGTAACGTGATCGCCTACGATGATCGGTGAAGGACGGTCATAGAGAGGGTGCTTTGTCTTCATGCCTTCCAGCTCTGCACCAGTGAAGATACCGTCTGTGGTATAGTCAGTGATTCCGGCTGTTTCCATAGTAGTCTTTACAAGCTCCTCAGCCATAACGTAGTACTCATCGCCGTTCTTAACGAGAGTGTAGTTATATTCAGGTCCCAGACAGATAGCAAGGTTGCCGGGGATTGTCCATGTTGTTGTTGTCCAGATAACGAAATATACCTTAGAAAGGTCGAGTCCCATTCCGGTGAAGATTCCCTTATCGTCTGTAACGTTGAATTTTACATAGATAGAGTAACAGGGATCATTGGAATACTCAATCTCAGCTTCAGCAAGAGCAGTATTACAGTCAGGACACCAGTAAACCGGCTTGAGTCCTTTGTACATATAGCCCTTCTTAGCCATCTCGCCGAATACTTCTACCTGTCTTGCTTCGTATTCAGGACGAAGTGTAAGGTAGGGGTAATCATAATCGCCGATGGTTCCGAGTCTCTTGAACTGCTTCATCTGATTTGCAACGTGCATCATAGCGTAGTCGTGGCAGTGCTTTCTCAGCTCTACAGGAGAAATTGCACCGTTTTCAACGCCGATTGCCTTCATTGCTTTAAGCTCGATAGGCAGACCGTGAGTATCCCAGCCCGGAACGTAAGGAGCACAGAATCCGCTCATATTCTTGTATTTAACTATAAAGTCCTTCAAGGTCTTGTTAAGGGCTGTGCCAAGGTGGATCTCGCCGTTTGCATAGGGAGGTCCGTCATGAAGAATATAGGTTTTCTTTCCCTTATTCTTCTCGATCATCTTGTAGTAAAGTCTTTCGTTTTCCCATTTTTCAAGAGTCTCAGGCTCTCTTTTCGGCAGATTTCCACGCATAGGGAAGTCTGTCTTAGGTAAATTAAGCGTAGTATTGTAATCCTGTGCCATTTTTACTCGATCCCTCTCATCCGAGAGAGATCCTCCTTTCACACTAATTTCGTTTTATTACAACAGTTCTGCATCTGCAAAGCTGTCATTTGTCATTACACTGCACAATAATTATGCAGTATCGCCTTAAATCAAACTTCCTCAGCTGTTACAGCAGCAGCAATCTGCTCAGCTGTCTGTGCTGCACCTGTTGCCTCTTCAAAGGTCTCAGGCATAGAGGAGATAAGTTCAAGGTGAGACTTGTACATATCGAAAAGGCTCTTCTTGAAATCTGCAACCTGCTGCTGAGCTTCGATAAGAGCTTCCTTTTCTCTTGCGATTTCCTCACGATTGCGCTCCATAGCTTCAGCGTGCTGACGAGTTGCCTCATCCTCAAGCTCTGCAGCCTTAGCCTCAGCCTCAGCAATAATCTGCTCTGCCTTTTCCTTAGCCTCGTTGATAACCTGATGTCCCTGCTTCTGAGCGCCGAGAAGTGCATCCTTGAGAGCATCCTCATCTCTCATGTACTCACGAACCTTGTCAGCAAGAACCTGAATCTTGTTGTTTGACTCAATTCTCTCTCTTTCCATTTCGTCAAGCTCTGCTTCAAGCTGGGAGAAGAATTCGTCGATTTCTTCTTGCTTATAGCCGAAAGCAGCCTTTTCAAATCTTTTGTTCCTTACGTCCTTTGAAGTTATCATTTTCATTCACCTCTAAATAAATTTACAAAGATTAATGTGTATACGACCTTTTTTTGTCTGACCATTTATTTCTGACAGAATAAATCTTCCGCTGCCCCTTATCGAAAGAATATCACCGGCATGAAGCTCCTGTGATACCGATGAAGCTTTGAAATGATTTATATCCACCTTTTCAGAGCGGATAAGCCTTGCAGCATTTTCTCTGCTTATCCCTGCTGCAAGACTGACAACACAATCGAGCCGCAAAGACGCTACAGTTCCGCCGATATTCTGAAATTCCTGCCTGACTTCCATTTTAAACGGCTGATCGTCCGAAATTTTCACGCCGGTCCGTCCGATCTTTGAAACCGTTGACATGATAAGTCTTGCAGCAATTTCCGTAACAAAAACCTGAGCGATTCCCTCATCGACGACGATATCGCCGATCACCTCACGTTTAAGACGCAGTCCCATAAAGGTTCCGAGAAAATCACGGTGTGTGAGCCTGTCCTCCCTTCTGAATGTGAAGGTCAGGCATTTAATCGGGAATTCTTCCGTGATATAATCCTCGTAATAATCCGGAAAAACAGCAAGAATACGTCTTTTTGCATCCGGATATCCGCCGTACAACGTATGCATCAGCGAACCCGCATTGTACATACACCAGCGGCTGGCTTCAGCACACTGCTTTTCGTCAAGGAAGTTTGAAAAGCAGCATACGCCATCCCTTTCACTGCGGCTTACTATGTCACTCAGCCTTGCAGCAAAAAGCCTGTCCTCTGAAGTGCCGTTCATCAGATGAATACGCCGTTATTTTCAAGCTCTCCTACAAGATCTTCACCGATAAATCCTACATTGTAGGGAGTGATGATGTATGTCAGGTTTGCAACAGGCTTGAGGCTTCCGCCGTTAGCGTAAGCAACACCTACGAGGAAGTCGATAATTCTTCTCTTGTTCTCAGGAGAAGCAGTTTCAAGGTTAAGAACAACTGTCTTCTTAGCAATAAGATGATCGGCGATCTGCTTAGCATCTGTGAAAGCAGAGGGCTTTACAAGCACTACCTGAAGCTGAGCTGTTGTCTGGATGTTTACAACCTTGTTTCTTCTTGTGCTGCTCTCGCTGGAAGATCCTGTTGTTTCCTCCTGATCTGAGGATGATAATCCTGAACGCTCACTGCGTGATGAGTGACGTACAGGGACATCTGCCTGATCGATTTCGTCGTCTTCGGGAGCGAAGAAAAATTCCTTGATGTTCTCAAAAAGTTTCATTTTAATACTCCGTTTCTCCGCATTTTTTTATTTCTTTCTCATCTGCGGAATCAATGCGGAGCATCCCGAGATGTTTCGGCTCTTGCCGGATTATTTAGCTATTTATAATTTCTTGCACCGAACAGTCCCGTACCGATACGCACAATAGTGGAACCATACTTTACTGCCTGTACATAGTCGTGAGTCATTCCCATTGAAAGTGTATCCATAGAATATTCATCCCTGAATCGGTTGTAGAGTTCCTGCATTCTTCCGAGATAAATATCGCTGTCAGCCGGAGGAGGGATAGTCATAAGTCCCTTTATTCTCACGCCTTCGAGAGAAGATATCTGCTGAAGAAGTCCTCCAAGCTCATCAGGTGAGATACCATTTTTTGATTCTTCGCCGCCGATATTCACTTCGCAGAGAATATCCATAACCTTATTATTGCCAACTGCAAGGCGGCTTATTTCCTGTGCCAGCTTGAAACTGTCCACAGACTGAATCATGCTCATGGAATTGATTATATATTTCACTTTATTAGTCTGCAAGTGACCTATAAAATGCACATCTGCCCTTTTGTCGTAAAGTTCTGCCTTTGACTGATACTCCTGAACTCTGTTTTCCCCCAAAAGACTAAGTCCAAGATCAAAAACACAGTTTACAGTTTCAGCAGGAACAGTTTTCGTTACTGCCATGATATCAGTATTATCGCCGCTGCTGCGGTATTTTCCCAGAGCTTCACCGATATTTTCACGGATAACCCTGAGATTTTCTCTGATAACTTCAAAGCTGTTATTATCCATCCTGATCAACACCTTCAGTCATTATATCATCGTAAAGCGCAAGATAACTATTGTCATCCTCATGAATCTTGGAGAGAACGTAGTCACTGCCCTCGTATATTACGTCTATTTTCTTGAATTCGATCTGTTCACCCTTCTGGATATATACGCCCTTGACGGAAACTTCTTCTTCAGTTTCTCCGTCCTTGCCGGACACCTTCTGCTTATCAAATCGAATTGCCTCACGGGGAACCTTCAGACCTCTGAAATCACCCATAACAAGCTCGATTTTTTCAGTTCTGTGCTGAACGAGATCGTAATTGAAAAGACTGCACTCAAGAATAATGAGGCTGTGTTTCGGATCGCCCTCATCACGGACATCGTAAATTACAGCGTCAACGTATTCTGATGATGATTCAAGTCTGAGTTTGACAGAAGAACCTATGTTGTATTCCTTGCGTGAATTATCGACTTCGCCGGCAATATACCAGTGATAGCCTTCAACAAGCTTTCCGACAATATTGGAATCTGTCTTTCTTTCATCCTTTATCTCGTCGATTTTTCCAAGAGTAAGTGAATCAAGATTCTTGCTTGTAAGCTCGCCCTCATATCCGTCGCAGTAGCTGACAAAGTACGCAGGTCTGTCAGATTTTACTGTCTCAACAGGTCTTGACGACTTGGCTTCAAGCTGTATCAGCTCTGATCTGAGATCGGATATCTGCTGATCAAAGCCCTTTACTTCATTGGTTATGATCTGATAGGTACTCATCTGGATAAGCAGATTTTCCTTTGATGCACTGAAGGATTCATGATCCTCCATATCTCTGCATAATATAAGATTGCGGTAATTCTTTTTAATGTCTTCTGAAACAGATGACGGCTGTGCAGATTCAAGCGTTCCGGGATTCTGGATCTTCTCGAGTATATCCAGTTCCTTTGTCAGACTTTCTATCTGATGATTTATCGCTATCTGATTTTCATCGGAATATACTTCTGCAATAACGCTGCCTTTTCCAAGCTTTCCGCCGTCTGAGACATTGTAGCTGAGCACGCCGTTTCCGCTGTAGGTCACGGGGATCTCGTCACGGATAAAAACACCCTTGAATTCTCTCGATGCTGTTGCCTCAGATATGAGGGCACTTTCTGTATTGCTTTCCTTGTTGCGGAAATTATACACAATACTGATAAATATCACAACAAAGAGCACAATTATAGTATTTCGCATCGCCTTGACCAGAGAGCTGCTTTCCGATCTGTAAAAGCGCATTCAGATCACCTTATTCGCCTTTTTCAGATGAATCCAGAATAGATACAGACTTTGAGGGGATAATTGTTGAAATTGCGTGCTTGTACACAACCTGCTGCTTTCCGTCACAGTCGAAGATCACAACATAGCTGTCGAAACCTCTTACCATTCCCTTGAACTGGAATCCGTTAGTAAGAATAATTGTAACCATTATCCTGTCTTTTCTGCACTGATTGAGAAATACATCCTGAAGATTAATTGCCTTGTTCATACACATTCTCCTTATTTTTTTATTATGTTCCTGCTTCTATTCAGACGAAACCTCATCTGAATAGAAATACACACTATACATTATATCATATATTCCAGTAATTTGCTATACATTTTTCAGATTTTTCTAAAATTTCATTCTTTTTATTAAATTCATCCAAAAAAATCCACTGAATACTGGGATTTTTCCTAAACCACGTCAATTGTCTCTTGGCATATCGTCGTGTTTCTTGTTTGATTTTGTCGATACACGCCTCAAGAGTCTCCACTCCCTGAAAGAAAGGAATGAATTCCTTGAACCCTATCGCATTGGCTGCCGTCTTCATTCCGCCGTGATCGTACAGTTCCCGTGCTTCTTCCACAAGCCCTCTTTCAGCCATTTCGTCCACACGAAGATTGATCCTGTCATAAAGCTTCTGGCGGTCATGATAATTCAGTCCGATGATAAGCGAATCATACGGCGACTCCTCGGTACGGCTTTCTTTTTTCAGCTCGCTGAATTTTCGTCCAGTGACGTGATGTACCTCCAGTGCACGGACAACCCTGACAGTATTATTCGGGTGAATCGACTCTGCCGCCTCCGGATCAACTTCCTCAAGTCGTCTGTGAAGTGCTTCATTCCCCTCCTGTGCGGCGAATGCATAGAGTGTTTCACGATAAGCTTCATCGCTTCCGCCCTCTGAAAACTTCACGTTTTCAAGCAGAGAATCAATATAAAGTCCTGTTCCGCCGACGATTACCGGAAGCTTTCCCCGACTGAGAACCTCGTCTATCTTCTCACGGGCAAGGCAGACATAATCAGCGGCACTGAATACGATATCCCTGTCCAGAAAATCTATAAGATGATGCGGGATTCCCTGCATTTCATCCTCTGTCGGCTTTGCAGAAGCAATATCCATTCCCTTATAAATCTGCATGGAATCGGCGGAAATAACCTCTCCGCCATATTTTTTTGCAAGCTCGACGCCCAGCCATGTCTTTCCCGATGCTGTGGGACCTGCAACGGCAAGGACACGGGGTTTATTATTGTTATGCATCTTCATTCTCCTTGTCCGTCAGATTATTAGTCACGCTGTCAGAAGCTGTCATCGCCTTTTCCGTCTCAGCTTTCATCTTCTTATTTGATGCTCGTGATGTAATCACGGTTATGGCAATACATACAATCAGAGCAACGATCAGAACCGCTGCTGCAAAAACATATCCAACGCCAATCATTTCAAAAAATGGAAATGGATGCACGAACGATTCCTCCTTTATATATTTAACACAGCTCAGGTTCTGCCGAACTGATGCTCTATATTGGATTTCGACATCGTGAACATTACAGGTCTGCCGTGAGGACAATGACGTATTGCTTCGTTGCTGTATACTTCCTCGGCAAGTGCCTGCAATTCACGGATATCATTCTTATCATTGCCCCTTATTGCCGATTTACAGGCAACTGTGTGAAGAAGATCATCCAGTGCATGAGACTGCGGATTTACATTGTGCATCCTCAGATTATGAGCTATCTCAGAAATGATTTCCTCCATGTCAAGCTCCATGATAAAGGTCGGAACCGCCGTTGCTACTGCGTACGGACGCTGTGAAAAATCAAATGCAAATCCCATATCACCGAGCATATCCACATTTTCTTCAAGAGCACTGAACTCATCGGCTGTGAGAAGAACCTTCACCCCATTCATGAGCATCTGGCTGTACTGGCGGCAATTGCGGCTTTTCAGCCTTTCAAAGATGATTCTTTCGTGGGCGGCATGCTTGTCTATCATGACCATAGTTTTATCCTCGGTCTCTGCAATGATGTACACCCCGAAAGCCTCGCCGATGACCTTTATCTTCGGCTTGTCTGTCCACTCAGATTTCTTTTCCGGAATCGGTTCGGGAACAACTTTCACCGGCGCAGGACGCTCAAACGACTTGCTGTTTATGAAACGGAATCCCTCTACAGGCGCCGGAGCTTCTTCCTTTTCAGGAACAGTTTCCGCTGTTTCTTTCGCTGTTTCCGTAAATACTGCCGGACTTTCCGGTATTTCATCTTTCACCGGAATTTCCTGTATCCGCACTGGTTCAGCCGGCTTTTCCGGAACAACCGGCGCAGTAACTGCCGGAGACTGTACCGGAGCCGCTGAAAGCTTTTCCTCGACCTCGTTTATCTTGTCGATAGGTGTGAACATGAATTCCTGCTGAACTGAATTATCTTCCTCCGGCAAAGGCTTTTTCCAGTCCTGTGCAGAGGATTTCAGTTCAAATTCATATACAAGCCCATCCTGAAGCATGGCGTTCTTTACCGCAAAATATATCGCATCTGAAATAGATTTTTCATCGGTAAATCTCACCTGTGCCTTAGCCGGATGTATATTTACATCCATTGACGCCGGAGAAACGCTTATCATCAGCACACATGCCGGAAATTTTCCTGTCATGATAAGATTTGTATATGCGTTCTCCAGAGCCGCAGAACAGAGCTTTGACTGAACATATCTGCCGTTCACAAAAAAATTCTGGAAAGATCTGTTGTTTTTGGAATACAAGGGTTTTATCGTAAATCCGTCCACACGGATTCCGCCGTTTTCATAGCTTACCGGCATGAGGTCACGGGCAAAATCTCTGCCGTACACAGCGTATACAGCGGAAAACAGTTCTCCGTCACCGCTTGAATTGAAATCGACCTTATTATCCCTGATGAATTTGAATGCGATCTCAGGATGAGAAAGCGCTATCTTTCGCAGAATCTGACCGACTGCATTTCCTTCTGTCACGTCTTTTTTCATGAACTTGCGCCTTGCCGGAACGTTATAGAACAAATCTCTTATAATGATCGTCGTTCCGTCGGGACATCCGCTTCTTTCATGAATCGTGCCAACACTTCCCTCAATGCCGTAAAGCGTTCCAAGATCATCAAACTTCTGCTTTGTCATTATCTCAACCCTTGAAACTGCCGCAACAGAGGCAAGAGCTTCTCCTCTGAATCCAAGCGTCAGTATATTATCGAGATCCTCTTTTTCTGTTATCTTACTTGTGGCATGACGAAGAAAGGCTGTGGGTACATCGTCAAAAGACATCCCGCATCCGTCGTCGGTAACTCTCATATAGGTCGAGCCGCCGTTCTTTATTTCCACTGTAATGTGATGTGCGCCTGAATCAATGGAGTTCTCAACAAGCTCCTTGATAACCGAGGATGGTCTTTCAATGACCTCTCCGGCGGCAATAAGCTCGGAAACCTCCTTGCTCAGTACATTAATCAAAGACATTTTTCTGCTCCTGTCATATTCCAAGTATGGTGAACATTCCATGCTCGTCAAAAGCTCTCTTAACCCACGGTGCAATCTCATTAAGAGCATCCTCAGCCGTAAGACGGGCAATAACACATATCTCTTCCCAGTCATCGGGATATATCTCTGTAGCATCATACGGAGAATAATCCTCAACAGTCTTTGCAAGGATATGTCTCAGTCCAGTCTGACGGAAATCATCATCATAGATATACAAAGAGCCTTCGTTCCAGAATATTCCGTTCCATTTTCCGCTGAAAAACTCATGGCAGTCTGTACCGCTGAGTTCATTCTTACGGTAAAAGTATCTCATTTCACTTCACCTCTTATTATTCCTGAATATCAAGAAGTCCGAGTTCAGCCTTCTGATTCAGAATTCTGACTACACTTTCATCAATACGCTCCTCTGTAAGTCTGCCTTCCTCTACCGCATAGCAGATAGCATCCACCGCTGCGTTGAGATCTGCCGGCATAAGTATCACGTCAATTCCAGCCTCGACTGATCTTACTGCGGCATCGCCTGAGCCGTAAACGCCCGCAATAGTATTCATCTGCTGTGCGTCGGTTACAGCTATTCCCTGAAATCCGAGTTCCTCCCTGAGAAGCGTTGTTACTACTGTATATGAAAGATCAGCCGGAAGATCATCGCCCACGCCCGATACCTTCTGATGACCTACCATGACAAAATCAGCACCAGCCTCGATACCGCCAGAAAATGCAACAAATTCCGCCTCTCTCAACTCATCAATAGTCTTGTAGATATGAACATAATTATCATTGTGAGTATTACCGTCAGCAGCTCCGAGCCCTGGAAAATGCTTCAGTGTAGCGCATACGCCCTGATCCTGAAGTCCTCTGACAACATTTGCCGTCATTGTCGATACAACTTCGGGATCACTGCTGAAAATACGGTTTCCAAGCTCGTTTCCAGGATTGAGATTTACATCTGCAACCGGTGCAAAATCCACATTGAATCCAAGAGCACTGAGATCGCTGCCGATAGTACTGCCGATATTATATGCCTGCTGCGGATCATTCATCTGACCATAGTATGCCATATCGCTGAACGCAGTCGTTCCAAGCTTCTCAGCGGCTCTTGCAACAGTTCCGCCCTCCTCGTCAACAGCCACGAAAATCCCAGCACCGCAGCTGTCTGCGGCATAATCCTGACATGAGGCGATAAGCTGTGACGTCTGATCCTGATATGTAAGATTCTGAGAAAAAAGAATCACGCCTCCGACCGGTGTATTTATAAATGACTGCTGAACTACGCTGTCTGCATAAGTCACACAGCCATAACCGGTAAGCTGCTCAGGAGTAACGATGAACATCTGACAAACCTTCTCACGGAGAGTCATTTCCTCCATAAGTTCCTCAACGGATGAAGGAATTTCTTCCTCCTGTACGTTTTCAGACGCTTCTTCTGTTTCGCCCGCAGTTGTTTCCTGTTCAGATGCTTCCTCGGTAATTACGGAAGTAGTACCTTCCTGTGCCGATGTTGTCAGTTCTGTATTTTCTTCAGACGATATTCCGGTACTATCGGACGAAGTACTCTCCGACTGTGATGATTCCGTACTTCCGGCTGTTGAATTTTCTATTGCAATACCGCTGTTATCCGCAGGAGCCACCTTTTTTCCGCAGCCACAGAGAAGAAAACTGATGCCAACAGCTGATAACATCATTTTTTTCAGATTATTCATACGATACACCTATATTTCTTCAGACCATTTTTTAAGTCTTTCAATAAATTTTATACAGTTTTCAGACTGATCCGGAAGACTGTTTCCCGCCTCTGAACCTGTAACTGATATATTTATTTTATATTTCTTTCCGGCAGTAGTGATTCCCTTGATAGAAACAGTATGCATGTTTATCTTGTCTGCCTTTCCTACCTTGACGGAATTCATTCCCGTAACCGGAAGCTTATGATATATCACTTCTTCTGAATCCACCGACGCATAATCGGCAACAAGCAGAAAAAAGTCGTCGGAAATCGCTGCATATCCATGTCTGCGGACTTCCTCCTTGCCGAATACGCCGTTCAGAACTGATACTGTGACATATACCGGATATTTATATTTCTTTTCAAAGCGGTCAAGCTCGGAATACATATTTTCTGCGTTGAATCTGATCATATCAATTCTCCTTGTCAGATCTTATTTATACTGCTGAGCATATCCCTGAGAAGCTCACGGCATTCACTGTCAGTCAGCTCGTCTATATTTGTTCTTTCAAGCATTTCAAGAGCCTGCTCCCTCTGAAAGCTTCCGAAGCTTATCTGCTCCGGTTCGGAAACAGAAATTGCATTGTTCTGTGAACTGCGGTTTCTTTCCATTTCTTCCAGAAGCTCTCTTGCACGGCTCACTACCTTAGACGGAAGTCCGGCAAGTTTTGCAACGTCTATACCATAGCTCTCGTCTACTCCGCCTCTGACTATCTTTCTTAGGAATCGTATTGTACTGCCATGCTTGTTTACAGCAATACTGTAATTGCGTACTCCGTCAAGCTCCTGTTCAAGACCGATAAGCTCGTGATAATGAGTAGCAAAAAGCGTCTTGCAGCCGAGCTTTTTCGAGGAGCATATATGTTCTGCAACGGCTCTTGCAATGCTTACTCCGTCGAAGGTCGAAGTTCCTCTGCCAACCTCGTCAAGTATCACAAGACTGTCCGGTGTGGCATTTTTGAGTATATCGGAAACTTCGCTCATTTCCACCATGAACGTACTCTGTCCGGCTGTAAGATCATCCGATGCTCCTACACGGGTGAAAATCTTATCCACAATGGATATTCTTGCAGAATCCGCCGGAACAAAGCTTCCCATCTGTGCCATAAGCACGATAAGTGCCGTCTGACGCATATATGTGGATTTACCAGACATATTCGGACCGGTGATTATCGACATTCTGTTTGCCTTTTTGTCGATGTATATATCATTAGGAACGAACATCTCATCCTGACACATAAGCTCAACAACGGGATGACGTCCGGCTTTTATGTCGATTGCTCCGTCAATGGTGATATCCGGCTTTACATAGAGATTTTTCAGCGCAACATCAGCAAAAGAGCAGAGAACATCAACTGCCGCAACTGATGAAGCTGTCTGCTGGACTGCTTCAAGCTTTGTCGCAAGGAAATCACGAACCTCGCTGAAAATCTCAGCCTCCAGTATCAATGCCTTATCCTTTGCACCAAGAATGGTGTTTTCAGCGTTTTTCAGTTCCTCCGTGATGAAACGCTCTGCATTGGCAAGCGTCTGTTTTCTTATGTAATTATCCGGAATAAGCTCATAATATGAACGTGTTATCTCCAGATAGTAGCCGAATACACGGTTATATCCTATCTTCAGATTCTTTATGCCCGTAGCTTCACGCTCACGCTGCTCAATTTCTGCAATGATATCACGTCCGTGATTCATGATATGGCGCAGTTCATCAAGCTTTTCGTTGAAGCCTTCCTTTATCACTCCGCCGTCCTTGACGGATACAGGAGGTTCATCAATAATGGCATTCTCAACAAGTCCCGCTATCTCATCAAGATCGTCTATCATACTGTTGTACTTCGCAAGAAGCTTAGAGCCGGAAAGTTTTTCAAGTTCCTTTTTCAGCACGGGAAGCTGTATCGAAGTAGCTGACAGTGATTTCAGATCACGGGGATTTGCCGTCTTATACATTACCTTTGTCATAAGACGCTCCAGATCGTAGACACGTTCAAGAATGTCCTGTATATCAGCAAGTGTAACGCTGTTTCTTGTCAGAGCTTCAACAGCGTCAAGTCTTTCTATAATTCTTGCCGGACTTTTCAAAGGCTGCTCTATCCAGCTTTTCAGCAGACGTCTGCCCATAGATGTCTTTGTTGAATCAAGCACCCACAGCAGAGAACCTCTTTTTTCCTTGTTCCTGAGAGTTTCAGTAAGTTCGAGATTTCGTCTTGCATTAAGATCAAGTCCGATATATGCATCTCCGCTGAGTATCTCGATTGCTGTAAAACGTGATACCGATGTTTTCTGCGTATCACGGATATAGTCAAAAAGTCCGCACACAGCAGCACAGTCTGCACCGTCCTCGCTGATTCCTAGCTCAGCCATGGATCTTGCTCCGAAAACAGCCGCAGTATCAGCTCTCCTCAGGTCAGGCTCAAAGCATATCCTGTCACGGAGCGTTACAGCGCAGTTAAGACGAAGCTTTATGAAATCTGCCGTATTTTTAAGCGATAAGAAGCTGTCTGTGAATATCACCTCTGCCGGCTGACAACGTGAAAGCTCATTTATAAGCTCAGCTTCCATATCCTTTCCCTCAAAGCATGAGAGAAATGCCTTTCCGGTGGAAATATCCGCAGAAGCTATACCGCATGATTTTTCTGTTTCATCGTAGTAAATGCTGCATATATAGTTATTTTTGCCGTCATCAAGCATACTGCTCTCAGTAAGCGTTCCGGGAGTTACAACCTTTATAACGTCACGGACAACTATTCCCTTTGATTCGGATGGATCAGTCAGCTGCTCGCATACTGCCACCTTGAATCCGAGATCAATGAGCTTTTTAGTATACAGATCTGCGGCATGGTGAGGAACTCCAGCCATAGGAGCACGTTCTTCAAGACCGCACTCCTTGCCTGTGAGCGTCAGTTCAAGAGCCTTTGATACTGTCAGTGCGTCGTCAAAAAACATTTCATAAAAATCCCCGACACGGAAAAATAATATGCAGTCGGGATATTTATCCTTAACCTCGAAATACTGCTGCATCATCGGGGAAATTTTACTTCTGTCAACATTCATGTAACCTGCTCCTTTATTTTGTCTGTATCCTGTCGTTATCAGCCGCAGCCGCCGCAGGTTGAACAGCTTCCTGTGCAGTTGGACTCAGCCGGCTGACATGTTTCAGGATCCTCTCCGTTTGCACAGAGTGAAATTATCTGATTGATGTTTGTTACAAGGCTTTCCAGATTCTTCTGGGCTGCTGTAAATACTATCATATTCTTGTTATTCATGATCTTCTGATATAATGTCTTGATATCTGTATCAAGCTGCTTGAGCTTATCGGTATCGGGATTCTTTGTGCTCATGACTGTGTTGAGTTCATTGCGAAGATTTGTAAAGTTCTCGATATCTGCCTGAAGCTCTGCGTCGTTGTCATTTACCTGCTTTGCAAGATTGTATGCGATATAGCGGTCATCCTGCTGAAGTGCCTTTCCAAGCTCTCTTGTCATTTCAATTACGTCCATAATAATAATTCTCCTTTTATTGATTTACTTTTTGAATGTTTTCTTCTGTAAGATTCATAAACGGTACATCAACAAGCTCTGCACCGCCGATATATTGATTATGCCATGCTTCGTATTCAGTCAGATCGACCGGAGGTATATCCGAACTGCCGTCAACCGGATATATATAATATACGAGTCCCCAGCCGCTTGTATCTATATCTGACGGATATTCATAAGGCGGATCTATGCCATAATCTGCGGCATTTTTGTTTATTTCATTTACAACGCCTTTTTCCATAGCTTCAACATGAGCTATTCTGTCGTATTTGTCCGATGCGGCATCATACTGATACAGCGCATACGGCCAGAACGAAACAGAAGGGCCCTGATTATGAGAGGCATCTGATTCTATAACGCCGTTGCTGTAAAAACGCATTGCCGGAAATCCCTGAAACTGATTTATTATATTTCCGTCTGCGTCATGATCGTATATTGCAGAAAACATTCCTGCCATATATGTGCTTTTGAACATGAAAATAAGTTCATCTCTGCCGTCCTTGTCGGCATCATAAACAGCAAACTGATTTTCAGAAATATCCTCTCCGACAGTATCGGGAAGCGCTTCTCCGTCCGGAAGAACTCTGTCATAGTAGATTCCCTCCAGAACCGAACGATATGTCACTGTATTGACATTCTCAGTGATTTTTTCTGCCTCTGCTGTAGTGATTTCAGCAGATGTTTCCTCCTCAGCAGCTTCTGTTGTAGTGATTTCCGCAGTAGTTTCAGCTTCGGTACTGTTTTCAGTACTCGTCTCAGCTTCAGATGTATCTGCGGAAGTTGTTTCTTCTTTTTCGCTGACAGTACTTTTTCCGGAATCCGCTTCGCTTGATTTTCCCTCAACTCCGCAGCCCGTAAGCATTGCTGTCAGACATAATAATGAAATCAGTTTCTTCATATTTTTTCTCCTGTCACAATTACGCTATCAGTAACCGTATTCATGATATTTTTTGATATTTCCATGCTTATCAATTCCTATTAGCTGAACATGATTCGCATCGATTTCTGCGTTCAGAATTATTTCATCCTCTGTACACTGAATTTCATATATAAAGCATTCCTCGCCCAGAGTATCACCTGAAAATACGACCTTGCTTTCACCGTTTTCAAGTCGGTAAATATTGCTCTTTCCGAAGGATTCATTGCGGTAATACAAAATGGAATTCCCCTGAAAGTCATAGCCCCATATATCCTCGCCTACACATTCAATGGTGTAATCCTCAAGGTTCATTCTCATGAGATTACAAGTATAGTCGTATTCTTTGCCGCTCGGGCCACTTACAAACTCAGTAAAATACATATATCCGCCGTTTATTCTGCCTAATTCCCCGTCATTGAGCCTTTTATGCTCTTTTGTTTCTATATCGTAGATTCCAAACCGATAAAGCTGCATATCCATATCTGATTCATACCAGCTATAATAAATTTTACTGCCGTTTACGATAAAATCACCCATGAACACCGAATCATCAAAAGCAAAAACTCGCTTATGGTTTTTTCCGTCATAATCCATTCTGTAGATTCCCGTTGATTCACCACGCTCCAGCACATAGTAGATATAGTCTGGGGTATACACACAGGCACTACCTTCGTCCGAAGCTTCGCTGATTATGCTTATCTCATTATTTTCATACTTGCAGGCATAGGCGACAACATCACCTACCGAGCCGTTATATTGATAAGTCGTCCCATAAAGCACGCCGTCTCTGACAAAACTCCATGAACAATCTGAACCAGCACAGAATGCAGAAAGATTACCATCGCCGCTGTCATAATAATAACCATAGTAATAATATCCCTCATCAGCAGACAAAACCAACGGATTCATTATGTTCATCAGATCGGTTTCTTCTGGCTCAGCGATAACAACATTCTCTGCAGCGGGATATTCCTTCTTCTTGTTCTGAATATATTCAATGCCGTCGCCGTACCACAAATCAATGATGTAAAGATCACTCCAGCCTGTTACGTCGTCGCCGGTAGCATATACATAAATTATGTTATTGTCCTTAAATTCAAGGCTGAATTCCGGATGCTTCGTTTCGGCTCCGATAACGAATTCACTGAGCTTTTCGCCGTTTTTCTGAGAATACAGCGTAACTTTATACTCATAAAGTCCATTGCTTTCTTCTCCGCCGGAGATTACAGCCACATCCTTTCCGTCGGGAGAAAAAGCTGCCCACGAATAATCCGATTCATGGTTGATATCTCCATACTCTGCCTTGCTGATTTTATAAGTATCAAGATCAACGAGCAGATAGCAGAAATCCCCGTCAGAATCAGCGTCTTTCATACGCATGATAAGATTATTTCCTGAAACATACGGACGATGATAGGGATACGAAAGAAAATCATATTCTGCTGAAATATCTGTATACGATTCCGTTTCAAGATCGTAAATCATGCATTTCACCGCAGGATCTCCGTCATAAATGACCACAGGATCTCCGTCATAAACGGTAAATACAAACCGGCTTTCGTCTATCTTGCAGTCAATTTCTGGTCTGCCGCCGATTTTATCCGAAGATACAAGAATTTTTTCTTTGCCTTCTGAATCCCTGAGCCGGATATTTCCGTTGCCCTCAATAACCGTTCCGTGCCCTCTCATTCTGTATCTTGATTCATGCGAATCCCTTTTCCAGTATTCTCTGTTTTTCTGCCTTGTAAGGTCTATATACCGTGTATGCCTGTCCACAACCGGACTTACATTTCTTCCGCCTGACTGAAGTGCTGCCTCCGATAATATCTCTGTCGGAGGTTCAGTTGTGATTTCCTCAACCGGTTCTGAATTTTTCACTTCTTCTCTGGAGACTGTCCAGAAATCTTTCCATGAGCATCCGGTGAGTAAAATAGTTGCCGCCAGAGCAGCGGATATCCTCGCTTTCATACCAACTTTCCTCTTACTGCCCAGTTCATGGCTTCGGTGATTTCCACATCCACGAACTTTCCGATGAGAGAAGTATCTCCCTCAAACTCAACAATTATAAATTCATTGCTTTTTCCCGTCAGGAAGCCAGTATGCTTCTTTGAAGCGTCATCAACAAGAACCCGCAGTTTTCTGCCGATAAACCTCTTGTAATGCTCTGCGGAAATCTCACGCTGAGCTTCTAAAAGCTCTCTCATGCGGCGTCCCTTTACATCCTCCGGAGTAGCATCGTCCATAGCGGCGGCTTTTGTTCCGGAACGCTTTGAGTAAATAAATGAATATATATTATCATATCTCACTCTGCGGATAATATCCAGCGTATCCTTGAATTCCTCGTCAGTTTCATTCGGAAATCCCACAATAATATCAGTGGTAAGCGAGAAATCCGGATCTTTGCTGCGGATATAATCAACGGTTTCAAGGTATTTTTCCGCTGTATATCTGCGGTTCATCCTGTCAAGGACACTGCTGCTTCCGCTCTGAAGCGGCAGATGAAGATGCTTTGCAACCTTGTCACATTCAAGGATAGTATCTATAAGCTCCCGTGAAGCGTCCTTCGGGTGAGAGGACATGAATCTGATAACAAAATCGCCATCAATTTCGTTGAGCTTTCTGAGAAGCTGCGGAAAGCTTATCTCTCCGTCTGAATCATTTCCGTACGAATTGACATTCTGTCCGAGAAGCATTATTTCCTTGTAGCCGTCATGTACAAGTCCGCACACCTCTCGGATGATATCATCAGATCTGCGGCTGCGTTCACGTCCACGGACATAGGGGACTATACAATAAGTGCAGAAGTTATTGCACCCGAACATTATCGGAACACTTGCCTTGAAACTACTGTCACGCACCTGCGGCACAGACTGTGAAAAATCATCGTATTCTGATGTATCAGCAGAAAATTTCACTCCTCTGAGGCTGTCCAGCAGAAGTGCCGGAAGCGAGCTTATCGCTGATGTTCCCATGACAAAGCTTACCTGTGGATATGATCTCCTTATCTTTTCGGCATTGTGAGCCTGAGCAGTCATACAGCCGGAAATTCCGATTATAAGGGAAGGTTTAAGCTCCTTGAGCTTTTTCATGCTGCCTATTATACCGAAAACCCTGTCCTCTGCCGATTCACGGACAGCACAGGTATTTAGGATAATAAGGTCGGCTTCGTCCTCGTTTTCAGTAAATGTATATCCGATTTTCTCCAGCAGACCTTTTATTTTCTCGCCGTCTGAGACATTAAGCTGACATCCGAAGCTTCTAACAAGAGCTTTCGGCGAACTTCCGCCCAGAATCGTTCTTATTTCACAAATTACAGCTGAATTATCGTTCAAAATTCCTGCCTCCTGTCCTGAAATTCCGTATTAAATTATTATAACATATATACGAAAATTTTTCAAGCAAAAATGCTTATTTTTTCGGAAATAGAATAATGCCGGAAGAAAGCTGAAAATCACTTTCCTCCGGCATATATCACATCATTAATCTATAGCCTCAGACCAGTATGACTGATTGTAGATATCTGTAAAGCAGTAAAGTATCTTTACATCGCTGTTCAGTGTAACGTTGCTTACCTTCATATCAGAGCTTACCGTCATAGGATCGCCAATATAGTAGGAATCCTGATATTCAAGGTCAGAATTGTAGTAATCACCGATAAATTCAAGAACATCACCTGTTTCAAGCTCTGTCATGCTCTTTGCAACAGTTTCTGTCTCGCCGTTTTTGTAATCGTCTGTAGCTCCGGCAATATAGCCGTCATCGCCTTCAAATACGATTATCAGCTTGACTCTCTCTCCGTTGAGATATGCCGGAACATAACCCATATGAGTAGATGTTCCGTCGGAATTCTCAATGGTATCTGTATGGTAATAAGCAACTGGCTGGCTGTTGATAGCTACCCAGTCCTTTTCAGCGTCGGCAATGAGATCACCATTATCGTCATAGCTGAACACATTATCAAGTCCCATGTCGATATATCCGCCGCCGTCATAGATAAAGAGGTTCTTGTCAACCGCATGAACAAGATCCCACTGTTCTTCTGTAAGCGAGATCTTATAATCGCCGCTGCTTGTATCCCATACAAGCTTCGACGGATCAAAGGCATTTTTTGCAAGATACTCAGCTGTTTCTTCTGTATTCTGATCGTTCATGAAGTCAGTGTTGGAGCTGTCAAGACCGTCAATATTCTTTTTAGAACCTAAGAACGAACCGAGAAGCTGTCCGATGATATCAGTGCTGCCTGATGAACCGGTTGAACTTCCGGAGCCAAATATCGACGCCGCCGGTGAGGATGAACCTCCGGCTGCAACCTGTCCGCTTGTTTCTGTAGCTGCAAACTGACGTATACACTTGGAGTAGTCAGAATCCATACCGATGCTCTTGTATGTATTACACGCCTTATCAACGTTTGAGGTACGCTTATACGGGAAATAAATTGACACACCGTATGCATTTGTCATGTTTGTGGATGTTCTGTTGTATTTTACGGCACTTCTGATAGATTCAGCAAGAGCTTTACCCTCAGGAGTTCCCATATTGTATGCAAGACTTGCAAGATCAACCTGATCTATCTTGGAATCAACAGCAAATTCTCTTGTATTATAACGTGCATCAGAAACTTCCTTGAATTCGTCGTTTGTGATCTTGGTGCTCACAGATTTCGAGAATTCTGAAAGATCCTCCGGAACAGTGTTGGAAAATTCTGCAAGGTCAATAATTGAAAGTGTGGTTTTCTGTCCTCTGCATTTTTTTGCACATTCCTCAACAAAATCATCAATGATATTCTTTCCGATCTCAACAGTCGGCATTGACTTATTCTTGGCAAAAGCAGTCAGCCAGTCGGTGTAATACCAGCCGATTCCAGGCTCAGTTTCCTCAGAAGCTATGAGATAATCAGCGTATTCATCAAGAAGGAGAGCTGTTTCAGCTGTTGCCATGAGACAAGCGTCAAATCCGATGAAGTCAAAAGTCATTCCGCCCTTATCAAGAGCCTGTTTAAGCTTTGCAAGATCCATTGAGCCCTTTCCGGCATTCTTTTCATCGTAGCCGTAGCCGCTTACAGAACCGCCGCCGTGATCCCAAAGAATGAGTTCGTTACGGTTTGCGGGGAAATTCTTCTTGCAGTATTTAATGAACGATCCCAGATTATCAGGATCTGTCATTGCCTTTTTACCGTCATCATCGACAAGCTCTTTCAGCTTTCCGTCCTTTATCTGATAAATCTGATTTACTCTGCTGCTTATTGCACTTGTTTTCCATTTATTACAGCCTCCGGTGTAGATAATGATATTGAAATCATCACCGAATTTCTTGCTGGCTGCCTTCATTTCCTCGATATCGGATGTTGCCATGCCGTATTTTGATTCAAGGTCAGTTCCGCAAAGATAAACCATTATTGTTACGGAATCCTTATTATTTCCCTTGATAACGGTTCTTTTTTCACGGGAACCCTTCGCAACAGATGTATTTACAGTTCCTTCGCTGCTTGCAGAATAGTTTCCGACACCTGTTCCGCCGCCGCTTGAACCTGAATTCTTCATGCTGTCAAGAAGTCCGCCGAGACCTCCGCCTTTTATAAGAGAAAAAATGAGTATTCCAATGGCGAGAATTCCTCCGCCGCCCGCTGCTGCACGCTTAGGAACGCTTCCGCCTCCGCTGCTGCTTCCGCCGGCACTTTTACCGGATGAATGATCCTTTGAGCCGACTCTGCCTGTGCCGAGTCCCTCTCCTCTTTTATATACGTCCTTGCCTGCGCCTGTGACGTTTTTCTTTCTGCCCTGTGGTCTGTTTTTCTGATCCATAGCGACCTCCTATAAGCTTTTTTATAATTATACCTGTATTTCGTTAATTTGTCAATAAAACAATTTTATTTTCCCTCAAGCTCCCGAATTTTATCTCTGAGATAAGCTGCGTGTTCAAACTCAAGAAGCTTTGCGGCGTTCTTCATTTCCTGAGTGAGCTTTTCTATAAGCTCCTTCTTTTCAGCCGCACTGAGCTTTTTCTTCTTTGTCTTTTCATCAACTGACTTCTTTGAGGTGATTTCAAGAACATCTCTTATACCCTTGATGATAGTTTTCGGAACAATTCCGTGTTCCTCGTTGTATGCGGTCTGAATTGCACGGCGGCGCTCTGTTTCAGTTATCGCCCTCTCCATTGAACCTGTTACCGTATCTGCATACATTATAACCTGTCCGCCGGCATTTCGTGCGGCACGTCCTATCGTCTGTATAAGCGAAGTCTCACTTCTGAGGAATCCCTCCTTATCAGCGTCAAGTATAGCGATAAGGCTTACCTCCGGAATATCAAGTCCCTCACGAAGAAGATTTATTCCTACAAGAACATCAAATTCGCCGTTTCGCAGATCTTTGATTATCTCCATACGCTCAATAGTATCAATATCATGATGAAGATAACGCACTTTGACGCCAAGTCTTTCGTAGTAATCTGTGAGATCCTCAGCCATTTTTTTCGTCAGCGTTGTGACAAGAACACGTTCATTACGTTCAATGCGTGTATTTATCTCGGAAAGCAGATCGTCGATCTGTCCCTGTGTCGGCTTAACGATTATTTCGGGATCAACAAGTCCTGTAGGACGTATAACCTGTTCTACGATTATGTCAGTTTTTTCACGCTCTATCTGTCCGGGAGTTGCACTGACATAAATCGCCTGATCTATGTGAGCATTGAACTCGTCAAAATTAAGCGGTCTGTTATCAAGAGCACTCGGAAGGCGAAAGCCATAATCTATCAATGTAGTCTTTCTAGCACGGTCTCCGGCATACATTGCCCTTACCTGAGGGAGCGTAACGTGACTTTCATCGACTATCAGCAGAAAATCCTCAGGAAAATGATCGAGAAGCGTCTGCGGAGAGCTTCCCGGCGGACGTCCGGCAAGTACACGGGAATAATTCTCAACTCCGCTGCAAAAGCCGACTTCTCTGAGCATTTCCATATCGTAATGTGTGCGCTGTTCAATTCTCTGCGCCTCGATAAGTTTATTATTTTCAGTAAACCACTGGATACGCTCGGCAAGTTCCATGTCAAGCTCCTGAAGTGCTGATTCAAGCTTATCATCACTGACAACATAGTGCGAAGCCGGAAAAATAGCAGCGTGCGAAACAACAGCCTTGACCTCTCCGGTCACAACGTTTATCTCGGAAATTCTATCAATCTCGTCACCAAAATATTCTACTCTCACAGCAGTATCTGAGGACATTGCCGGAAAAATCTCGACAACATCTCCACGCACACGGAATTTATTACGTTCAAAAGCTATGTCATTGCGTTCATATCTGATTTTTACAAGCTCGTCAATAAGCTGTTCACGAGGCTTTTCGGTTCCCTGCCTTATAGAAACTACCATTGAGCGGTATTCATCGGGACTACCCAGTGAATAAATGCACGAAACGCTCGCAACAATTATAACATCACGGCGCTCTGCAAGAGCAGTCGTTGCCGAATGACGAAGCTTATCAATCTCATCATTGACAGAGGAATCCTTTTCGATATAGCTGTCAGTACTCGGAACATATGCTTCCGGCTGATAATAGTCGTAGTAGGAAACAAAATATTCTACGGCATTTTCAGGGAAGAATTCCTTGAATTCCGAGCAAAGCTGCGCCGCAAGTATCTTATTATGTGCAAGAACAAGTGTCGGTTTGTTTACTCTTGCAATTACATTAGCCATAGTAAAAGTCTTTCCGGAACCAGTTACTCCAAGCAGAATCTGCTCTTTTTTTCCAGATTCTATGCCCGACACAAGTTCTTCAATTGCTTTAGGCTGATCTCCAGCCGGATTGTAATCTGAAAACAGCTTGAATTTATCCATAAAATCCCCCTTCGTACTGATTTACATTTATTATACCATAAAACATACAGGAATGCAATTTTTATAAAAAAATTCCGCTGAAATTAAATTCAGCGGATAAATTAATCATATGTATAAGTACAAAAAAAATCCCCATTACTGGAGATTTGATTTATGGTGGACCATCAGGGACTCGAACCCCGGACCGACCGGTTATGAGCCGGGAGCTCTGACCAACTGAGCTAATGGTCCATAGATATGTGAAAAAAGGAAACTGCTAACAGTTTCCTTTTTCTTTAAGTACCGGCACCTTTTTACTTTCCCAGGCCGTCTCCAGCCAAGTATCATCAACGTTAATGAGCTTAACTTCCGTGTTCGGAATGGGAACGGGTGTGACCTCAT
>JAFXEJ010000015.1 GCA_017513795.1 Ruminococcus sp. | reverse complement strand
TTGTTGTTGTTGTAGTTGTTGTTGCAGCAGTTGTCTGACCTGAAACTGTTGTAGTTATTGTAGCAGAATATTCAGTGTATTCTTCTTTAAGCTCATTCATCTTAGCAAGCTTTGCTTCGTTGCTCTTTTCAGCATTGATCTGCTTTACATAACTGTCAGCTTTCTTTTCAAGTTCATGAATCGTATCTTCATCATACTTGTTTCCCTGACTGTCAGCAGTTTTGATCTCAATATACTTTACTCTTGCATTGTTGTCGAGGTAGTACTGCTTGAGTTCTTCCTCGGAACATCCATTAGGAGCGTCAATTCCATAATAATGCTCAAATACATGTGTTACCTTGAATTCAAAAGCAGCGATCTTTTTCAGAGATTCGTCGCCAATACCGTTCTTTTCATAGTAATCACGATTTGATTCGCCTAAGCTCTTGATTGAACTTTCAACCTTGTCTTCTTCTTCATCAGTAAGAGCTCCGTTGATTTTTTCAAATTCCTTTTCAATAGCAACGAACTGCTTGCACTGTTCAGTTGCCTGTTCCTGAATCCATGTAGCGGAATCAGTTCCGTCAATCTTGAATTTTTTTACATCATCAGGATCTGGCGCTTCGCTTGTACCAGTGCTTGCAAGATACTGATATGCTGCGTTTTCGTATGCACCAAGCTCGTATGTGATGAAAATTCCAGCGGGTACATCATAGCCGTCTATAGTAACTGCATTTTTTGTGCCATTGCCGATTGTAAGTCCGCCCGGTGCTGAACATCCGGTAGAAACAGCAGCTATAGCAAAAGAAAGTGCAGCAGCTGCAAATTTGTTCATGTTTTTCATTTGAATTCCTCCGATTAAGTGAATGTATTCCATATACTGTATTATTATACAATATTTTTTTTGATTTGTCCATAGCAAATTGAAATTTTCTTCAATTTGTCACCTTTTGCACAAAAAATCATATAATGCAGAACTTTTTTGACAGGATTTTTTGTGCATTATATCCAACTAATATATATATTATTCTCGTTTATTAAAAATTATCCGGTTCTGTATTGACTTAATCTTAGAATAATGATAAAATATATATGTATGTATTATTGTAAACGGAGGTATTTTTATGAACGTTTTTCTTCTTGAACACACTCCAGATCCGGAAAAGCTCGTTGCTACAGCCGCAAAGCTTTGCTATTCAAGCAGCGATATAAGCTCCCTCCGTAATGGTCTTACAGATGAAAAAATCAGTGAATTTATTGATATGCTTGTTTCTATCGGTCACGAAAGCGTTATGGAGCACGTCTGCTTCACTTTCGGAATCGAAGGTATTTCCCGTGCCTGCTCACATCAGCTTGTACGTCACAGAATAGCTTCATATTCACAGAAAAGTCAGCGATATGTAAACGAGAACGGTTTCAGCTTCATCACTCCTCCCGCTGTCGAAAATTGTCCGCAGGCTAACGAGGAATTTATCAAAGCTGTTGATTCCATTCAGGAAAGCTACAAAAAAATTGCTGACGCTCTTACTGAACTTCATAAAAACGAATTCATTTCACAGGGACTTGACGAAAAAACTGCTCTTTCTAAAGCAAGAAAGCTCGCTAACGAGGATGCACGTTTCATTCTTCCTAATGCGTGCGAAACAAAAATCGTAGTTACTATGAATGTTCGCTCGCTTTTCAACTTCTTCCAGCACCGCTGCTGCAATCGTGCACAATGGGAAATCAGAGCTGTTGCTGATGAAATGCTGCGTCTATGCAAAGAGGCTGCTCCTCATATTTTTGCTCATGCCGGTCCGTCCTGTGTTGCAGAAGGAAAGTGCCCGGAGGGTAACATGACTTGCGGAAAATTCGCTGAAATGAGAGAAAAATATAGTAATTCCGGCAAGTCAGGCAGATAATTATGCTTGAATTCAGAGATATTACCTTAAACGACAAGGAACGCATTACTTCTGCACTGAAGCAGTCAGATTTCATGGGATGTGAATACAGCTTCGCAAATAATATGGCATGGAAACGTCTTGCAGAATCAAAAATAGCTTTCTACCGTGATTTCTATATATGCTGCGCTTTTCAGACAGAAGATGATATTCCGCATTTTATCTTTCCGGCTGGAAGCGGTGATTATCGTGAGGTCGTCAGCGAAATGAAACGTTTTTCATCTTCTCTCGGAAAACCGCTGATTCTTACCGGTGTTACAGAACCGACTATCTCCGTTCTGAATGAACTTTTTCCAGAGCAGTTTACAGCGGAGTATGACAGGGACAGTTCGGATTACATCTATCTGTCCAGTGATCTTATTGAACTAAAGGGAAAGAAATATCACAGCAAGCGTAATCACCTTGCAAAGCTCAGAGATTATACATACTCCCCTGTTACTGAAAAAGATTTTGACGACTGCATATTCTTCTGTACGCAGTCATATAACAACAAGCATGATGATCCGGATCATTCTTCAATAGCTGAACAATATGCTATCAATACATATTTCAGCCATTATGAGGAACTCGGACTTCGGGGCGGAATTATCCGAATTGATGGAAAAATTGCAGCTGTTACACTTGGTGAAAAAATCAACAGCAATACATTCTGCGTACATATTGAAAAAGCAGATACGTCTTTTTCCGGAATCTACGCCGGCATAAATAAGCTCTTTGCCGAAAATGAAGCAAAGGAACTGAAATACATAAATCGTGAAGAAGATCTGGGTATCGAAGGTCTGCGAAAATCAAAGCTCTCCTATCATCCGGCATTTCTTCTTGATAAATATACTGTTACTTTTAAATGAAAGGATTTTTAACATGATCTACGTTTATCTTGCAAACGGTTTTGAAGAAACTGAAGCAATAGCTCCCATTGATCTGCTAAGAAGAAGCGAAAAAAAGGTAATCACTGTTGGAGTCGGCGACAATATAATCACAAGTTCTCATGGTGTCAATATTGTAACTGATACTATTGCTCAGGAGGCTCCTCTCACTGATGAACTTGAAATGATCGTTCTTCCCGGCGGTATGCCCGGCACACTTAATCTCGAGGCTTCTCCCTATGTTCAGGCAGCTATAGACTACTGTGTTGCCAATAATATCTACATTGGCGCTATCTGTGCTGCGCCTTCTATTCTTGGTCATAAGGGACTCCTCAACGGAAAAAAAGCTGTTTGCTATCAGGGATTCGAAACTCAGCTTGACGGCGCAGAAATCCTCGATGCTCCCGTTGCTGAAGACGGTATCTTCATTACTGCAAGAGGCGCCGGAGCTGCAATTGATTTCGGTCTGAAGCTTGTTGAAAAAGCTGTTTCCGCAGCTGAAAGCGGCAGACAGCGTAAAGCAATAATGTATGACTGATATCAAAGATAAAAAACATCTCCGTCAGTATTTTTCCGCTTTAAGAAAAACTGAAAAGAATCACGATAAAGACATTTCTATCGCTGAAAAACTGCTGTCGGAGAAACTTATAGAAAATGCTGATGTCGTTCTGCTGTACGCTTCATTCGGCTCGGAAATCAATACATGGGATATCGCTGAAAAACTTCTTGAACGCAATATTGTGCTTGCCTATCCCCTGTGCAGAGAAAAATCTGAAATGACATTCCATATTATATCATCTGCTGATCAGCTTACGGTCAGCAATATCGGAAAATTTGGTATCCGTGAGCCGGATGCTTCCCTGCCTGAGCCTGTACTTACAGAAAAATCAGTCTGCATTCTTCCGGGACTTGCCTTCACTGAAGCCGGCGGACGTCTTGGATACGGTGGTGGATTTTATGACAGATTTCTTGCAGTAAACAAAAATATACATAAAATCGCTCTGTCCTATGAAAAACTTGTTGTTCCGGAACTTCCCGTTATGCCGCACGATATCAGAACAGATCTGATTGTAACCGAAGAAAGGACGGTACATTGCAATGCCAAATAATGACGACCTTATTAATGATATTTTAAATGAGCTTGACAGCAAAAAAAGTTCTCCTCCGGAAGATGATCTTGAAGAACTGCTGTCGGCTTCTTCCGAACCCGAAATTGAATATTCACAGGAGCTTCCTTCCGAAGAAATAACCGAAGAACCGGATATTTCCGTTTCAGAAGATATTTTCCGGAATGATTATCAGAACTATTATAATAATGAGTCTGATTCACAATCTGCTGAGGAATCTTATCCGGAAAGCGTTCCATATCAGGAAAATAACAATTATCCCGATGAATACGCTTATCCTGCTGAAAATGAATATCCTCCGCAGAGAAGCGTTCCCCGAAAGAAAAAGAAAAAGAAGAAGAAAAAGCGCAGCCGTCTGCCGGGCGTTCTTATTCTCACAACATTTATCTTTGCAGTTTCTATCGTTCTTGCAATGGTAATAATCGTCTTCGGACGTGATATGCTCGGTATCGAAAAAAGCGATACAACAAAGCTTATTGTTATCGAAGAAGGCGCAACTACAGAAGATATCGCTCAGCAGCTTAAAGATGAGGGAATTATCAAATCTCCGAAATTCTTTGTTCTGTTCTCACGTCTGAGAAAGTCTGATTCCTTATTTATTCCCGGTGAGCACTTTATCCGTGCAAACATGGCGTATGAAACTATTATTCAGACGCTTACAACTGATGAAGAACAGAATAAGAATGTCGTTGAAGTTACTTTCCCTGAAGGAATTACTATCTTTGACGCTGCTAAGATTCTTGAAGAAAACAAAGTATGCAGTCAGGAAGATTTCATGTTCTACTTCAATGCTGCTGGTTATGGTTTTGAATTTGAGGATATGCTTCCTGTTGATCCTCAGCTTAAATTCAAGCCGATGGAAGGTTATGTATTCCCTGATACTTACTACCTCTATGAAGAAATGGATCCTGAAAAGGTTTGTCAGAAGATTTATCTCAACTTCAACAACAAACTGACTCCTGACAGAATCAAGCGTATGGAGGAACTTCAGCTTACACTCGATGAGCTTATCACTTTTGCTTCTATTGTTCAGAAGGAAGCATCTACTCCGAATATGATGACAATGGTTGCATCAGTTTTCTGGAATCGTCGTTATAATTCTGACGAATTCCCGAAGTTTGAGTCTGACCCGACTTCAAACTACTCAAATTATGTTATCAAGCCAAATCAGGATGTATACAATAAGGCTATGATCGAAGCTTATGATACATATCTCAGTGCCGGACTTCCTCCCGGAGCTATCTGCAATCCTGGCCTTGATGCTATTGACGCTGTTCTTAAATGTCAGCCGAGCGACTATTTCTACTTCATTGCAAATATTCATACGGGAGAAACTTTCTTCTCTGCAACTCTTGAAGAACATACGGCAAAACAGGAAAAAATTAAAGAGGATATCGCATTGATGGAAGCTCAGCAGGGAGAAGGTAATGGAAATGAATAAGCTTGAAGTTCTTGCACCAGCCGGTGATGAAGAAAGATTCGGTGCGGCTGTAAAATACGGCGCAGACGCTGTATATCTTGGCAGAAAACAATTCGGAATGAGATCATCACCTCTTAACTTCGATTTCGAACAGCTCTGCAATGCTGTGAAATATGCTCATGAAAGAAATGTCAAAGTGTATCTCACTTGCAATACCTTGCCAAAAAATAATGAAATCCCTCACTTTGAGCAGTTTGTCCGTGAAGCGGTCGAAGCCGGCGTGGACGCTCTTATCGTTGCTGATATCGGTCTGCTTATGCTGATAAAAAGATATGCTCCTGATATGGAAATACATATCTCAACCCAGACCGGTATCGTGAATTACGTTACCGCACGGGAGCTTTACAATCTCGGCGCAAAAAGAATTGTCCTTGCAAGAGAGCTTTCCCTTGATGAAATCGCTGAAATAAGAGCCAAAACCTCTCCCGACCTAGATATTGAAGCTTTCGTTCACGGAGCAATGTGCGTATCTTTTTCCGGAAGATGTCTGCTGTCACAGTATCTTGTTAACCGTGACGCTAATCGTGGAGAATGTGCACAGCCCTGTCGCTGGGGATATCATCTCATGGAGGAAAAACGTCCCGGAGAATTTTTCCCAGTTTACGAGGACGAAAAGGGTACATATATTCTTAATTCAAAAGATATGTGTATGATAGAACACCTTGACAAGCTTGCTGATGCGGGCGTTACAAGCCTTAAAATTGAGGGACGTGCAAAGTCGGCATACTACGCTGCTGTCGTTACAAACGCTTACAGAATGGCAGTTGACGAGTACTATAAAGATCCGGCAAACTATAATCTGTCCGGCTGGATAAAAGATGAAGTCTATAAAGTCAGTCACCGTAAATACTGCAACGGTTTCTTCTTCGGAGTACCCGATGAATCGCAGTACTATGAAAACAGCGGATATATCAGAAACTACGATGTTGTCGCTGTCGTCGAGGAATGCAGGGACGGAATAGTTTACTGCACTCAGCGAAATAAATTCTTCGCTGGAGATACGGTTGAAATACTTCCACCCTCATCAAAACCGGTTGAACTTGTTCTTGATAAGATTTTTGACGAAAATAATCAGGAAATCGAAACTGCCAACCACGCTATGATGAAGTTTTCATTCAAATCTGATATGGTATTTCCACAGGGAACATTTATCAGAAAAGCTGTTGACTGAGCAAAATTTGAAATTTTTTAGAAAAAATTTAAAAAATCACTGGACAAATTGTGGTTTTTATGGTATAATTTTATTTAGTTTATTCATGAGGTGATAAGAAATGGGTATTTTTTCTATATTCAAAAGCGGAACAAATTATTTTGATAAGAAAATTACTCCGAAGTGCGAATACTGTCAGAATGGTAAGCGTACAAATGCCGGAGATAAGATTCTTTGCGAAATAAAGGCGCTTGTTGATCCTAATTATTCCTGTAATAAGTTTGTTTACTCCCCTCTTAAGCGTATCCCCGTAAAGCAGCTCAACTCTGTCGGAATTCTCGATGATGAGTCACTTTACGTTGAATCTGCCGGCGATCGTGCTGAAAAGGAAGAAGAAAGCAAGGCTGCTGAAGAAGCAAAGAAAAAACAGGAAGAAGAAGCAAAAAAAGCTGCTGAAGAAAAAGCTAAGGAAGAAGCAGCTGCTGAAAGCGAAGCAGCTGAATCTGCTGAAAATGATTCTGCGGCTGAAGAAACTGAAGCTGCTGCTTCAGAAGAAGCAAACGTTTAATTAAATCTATCATGACCGCAGTTGTCTTTCTGACAGCTGCGGATGTATGATAACATGCGGGTGTGGCGGAACTGGCAGACGCACGAGATTTAGGTTCTCGCGCCGCAAGGTGTGCAGGTTCGATTCCTGTCACCCGCACCAATGAGAAATCCCCTATATTTAGGGGATTTCTTTTGTTTTATGTCTTGGTATACGCACTACGTACAGTTAACGTTCGCTGTGCGAAATCAAGCTAATTTATGC
>JAFXEJ010000014.1 GCA_017513795.1 Ruminococcus sp. | reverse complement strand
TTCCTCAAATCTATACATAACATCCTCCGAAGTGCAAGCTTTTTCATCATTTTTCGTATTTTCCCTTGCACTTCTATTATATCACATTAGGGCACTTTTGTCGATATTTCGGCGAATGTTTATGGTTTGAGGAGAGACTATTTAACTCATATGTTTCCATTGTATACCATAATTTATTTATTTTTATTGTTCCTTTTTTAGGAATAGCAAATATCTCAATACAAATTGAATCATTTACATTGATAGTTGAAACAAAAGCATCTCCCGTTTCTATATGTTCATTCCAATTTCGTGCGATTTTAGAAGCTGTATTGAGTAAATCCTCTTGTTTTTCATGAAAAATCCTATTAAGGAAATTATTATCCGTTATTTTTTCAACCAGCACTCCACAAGTTATTCTATCATTAATCGCATCAATAAGCCAATCAACGTTAAATTGAGCTTTACAACAGCTTTTAATAATACTCTTAAAATGCATATTCAATACATAACTCGCCATTTGAGCATCATCAACATTAGTGTAGCTCATGAGAATATTTACTATTTCGCATACTTTTTTACTCATATTATGAAGTCTCTTCCATTCATCACTGCCCATATTAGCTAAGAAACGTTCATTAAGTCTTTCTATCATTACACTCTTAAACATATCATCGGCTTTTTCCGGCTTTGAGATAATTGCTGAAAAAGGCTTAGGATCATCGTGCTTATTATATTGATATGTATATTTCAGTTTTGTTTTGTAAAGGTATGCTAATTCCTGCATAACCGTTATTGCTACTGAAATATTTATTTTCTCGTCATCCAGCATATCAGGCAGCCACCAATTAGCAACTGTTTTAAGATGCTTCAAAGCAAATCTTATATCTGAGTCTCTTAACTCTATGGGCACTCCATCATATATAAGATCCATATTTTCTTTCTGCACATATCCCAGCTTATAATCTTCCTTTGGTATTCTTCCTGACAGCAATTTTTCTACTATTTTCAAATCTGAAAAAGGCATAGTTTTTTCAACCCTCTGGGAAAAGGAACGTTCACTATACGGTGATGTTCTTATACCAACATTAGCCTCATTTGGAATATCGCTAAACGCTCTCACAACATAATACCTATTAAAACAGGCGTAAAATGTATCGAATACACCATAATAATAGGGTAGCTTCTTTATGTATTCTTTATCAATACTCTGAACGATATAATCCAAATTTGACTCAATATACTCGATCACCTCACTAATTTTATCTTTTGTATGAAAACGATCAGCCGAACTGCTTAAAGCAAATGAACGAAACTGTTCAACTTCTTCACGGCTAAGAGTTTTTAAAGCTTCGATTATTATACTTTCAAATTCATTACCATCTTTTATTTTTTTGTCCTTTATTCTTTCTTTAACAGCCTGAGTTAATTTCGTATACGCCTGCGGAGCATCATTTTTCTCTTGATCGTAAATCTGGAAATATGCTTTTACAATTAAGCTTGTAAGTTCAGAATTAATATGCCACCAGTCGTTAAGTATCTCATAATAACAGTTATTACATCTATCAGCATACCCAGGTGTTGTTCTTGTTTTTATTTTTTCCATTAAACAAAGTAAAGTATCTTCGTCAAGAACATCACTTTTTTCTCCATATATGATAACATCTGCCATGCTTGGCTTCGATAATACCTTCAAAAGCGGACAATTTGTCTCTACAATATACAGGAATTTAGCCAAGCTTAACAAATCTGATTTTTCCTGCTCATTCTTGATCTCAAACTCATCTAAGCGCAAACCAAGTATCTTTTCAACTTTGTCTAATAATCCATTCTTTCTTGTATTCCTAAAAAGATGGTAAGCATCATTATCCATCAAAACATTCAGATAATACTCATTCCTCAGCTCTGTTATTACTTCGCTTAGTTTACTGCGATGAACATCCTCTAAAGCGTGTTCTGCATCTTCTAACCAATCTGGCATTGATATCCCCCCACTACAATTGTTATGCTAATTATACTTCAAAACCATACACTCGTCAAGATTACGGGAAATACTTCTAATAGTATTATTTTAACCTGCTAATGCTGTTGACTTTTTCCTAGTCGGCAATAACGTCGGCAGAATTAAGGCTAATTCAGTTCTATTCTTCGCAGAAAAAAGAAAAAGCATACCACTAATGTCACCTTTCAGCGGTGAATGTGGTATGCTTTCTTCATTTTCAAATATTTTTGTTTACCATGGTAAACAAGCAATTTTGTTTATATTCCGTATCTTTGATTCAGTTTGTTAACCTAAGTAAACAAAGCTCCATAGTAAACCTTCGGGTTCTGCGCCCAAAACTTTACTGCCGACGCCAAAAAAATCTTGGAATTCCGTACATTCCTCAAAAAATCGGGAAATTCTTAGGTTGGACCTGACGACTTACCGCCGACGAATACAGGCAAAAATGTACTTGCCGACGGATTCGCCGACGAACTAAAGCTAATGCGAACCTCAAAATTTCCGAATGGACAAAAATGAGCTGCACAACAGTACAGCTCCAAATTATTTCTGTTTTTCCCTTGACAAACCTCGAAAAATCGAGTAAAATAGATAAGAAAAGTGCTATGCAAAAGTTGCGGGTTTTTACTGCCATTTCCCAAAACAATTGCATAGCACTTTTCAATTTGGTTGCGGCGGCTGGATTTGAACCAACGACCTTCGGGTTATGAGCCCGACGAGCTACCTAGCTGCTCCACACCGCGATATTTATTATGTCCTTCATACGACTATATTATTATATCACGGTGCTATAGGAATGTCAATAGGTTTAAATATATTTTTTTGTTTTAACTTGATTTATCGTTAGTATATCAAAACATATTTTTATTTAATAATCATTTTAATTCATCTTGTATCATCCTGTTAATTTGATAACGCCTCAACAAACGCAGTAATAACTCCCATAAAAGCCTGTGGCTTATCATAAAAACAGGAATGTGCTGCTTTCGGAATGATCTCCATTTTCTTTTCAGGAGCTGAAATATTATCAAAACATTCTTTCAGTAGTTCAGGCGGACAATTATAATCTTCTTCACCGAAAACAAAAAGCATCGGTACATCAAAGCTTAGATTTGTTCTGAAATCATATATCATCATTGTTTCCATAGTCTTTTCAAGCAACGAAAAATCAGATTTGAACATAGATGTTTTTTCCCTAAAATTCAGAAACGGCGATGCCAGAAGTGCTTTTAAAGGAAAAGCTTTACTGTTTTTTGAAATATATTTTGTTCCGAGTGCAATAAAACTTCTCAGCTTTGACATAAATTCTTTTGTCATTTTAGGTTCTTCAGGAATCGAAGCTTCAATTTCTTTTATTTTTGATAAATCTTTCGTATCCCCTTTTGCAAGCTTTAAAAGTTCACTGCAAACAAAATGAAGTCCGTCAGTATAGTTGATGTGCTGTCCCACCCCGATATAGCAAAGAATATTCTCCGGATGGTGCTTTGCATATTCTGAACCAATTGCAGTTCCCCATGAAAATCCCATAAGAATAAGTTTGTCAAAATCATAAACTGTATGAAGATATGCTATTACTTCATCAATATCCTTTATAAAATCTTCCATTGTACCAGTCTTAGCAATTTTCATTGCATTGTCCTTATTAGCCAAAAATGTCTTACAGGCATTGCGCTGATCCCAGTTTGCTACGGTATATTTTTCCTCCCAGTCAGCCTGTAAAACATGGCATAAACCCGCAAGTGAACCTCCAGGACCTCCGTGAATAAAGAGTATAAGCGGATTTTTTCTGTCCGCTCCCCTCACCTGCACATACTGCTTGATTCCGTTTATTACCGGATATTCATAAAGATAGATTCCGTTTTTGTTATCAGGAAATAATACTGCATTTTTCTTTGATTTATTCATTTATCTCTCCTCCTGGTGCAGATAATAAATACAGACTTCTCATTTTTGCATCGGGTGACGGTTTCTTTTTCCGATATTTGTCTGCAATTTTAAAGATATCGTTCATCATCGCAGAAAAATCCTTATCAGAAAGTGAAATTGCGTAATTCAGCAAAAACAGCTTATCCCTGTTCACATCAGCATTTCCACTCTGGAAATATTGGGTGTACTGATCTAAAATCTGCATAATGCTGATAGTCACAACTTTCAGGCTTTCTTCATCGGTTTCCGTATTTGCAATATACATCTGTTTTATAGCATAAACATTCTCAGTTTGTCCACGAACCTTATGAAAATCCACGATTTCAATTGCTCCTACCTCAAGCATTTTTTCAATTTTACGATATACTGTTGCTCTTGGTATCTGTGAATTTTCCGATAAAATATCTGATATCGTCATTTTTCCCTTCATCCGTATCATCTGCAATATACTGTTAGATACGGGATCGGTAAGAATTTTAAGTAGTTTTTCCATAGACTATTCCTCACTAATCTCATTTATGATATTAGTATACAATATTATTTTCAATTTGTCAAGAGTAAAAAACAGCCACAAGTTCATAAAACCTGTGACTGTTAATATTATTTAAATCAAAAAAATCAGAATAAACCGAAAATGATATTAATTTGCCTCGAACTCACCTGACTGCGTTCCTACTGTTATTTTATACGTTTCACCTTTTGAAATATCAGGACTTGATAAAATAACCACAGAAAAATTAAGTTCCGGTATATGCTCAATAACAATATTTCCACTCATATCGGTAAGCGATATTTTTGTTCCGGCGCTCTGCTCTCCAACACTGACAGCTACCACACCTTGTTCGGAATCACTGAAAGTCTGTGCCATGCCGGATGCTCCGGAGCCGATAAAAGTACCTCCTGTTATAACAGCACTCCTGTCATAATCAAGTGTTGCTGTATCACCATGAGTAGGTCCTGTGACCACCGTATAGCCTCCGCTGATTTCAATTGTACCATTAGCGTCAATACCGTCGCCAGAAGAATTAATATAAAGATTACCGTCAGAAATAATAATGCTTCCGTTTCCTGGCGACATTCCTCCGCCCATTTTTCCTTTTTTACCGCCGCCGAACATTCCGTCACGGCCTCCGGCAGTACCGCTTGAATCATTACCGCCGGCAGCATTCAGACCGTCATCGCTTGCAGTAAGTCTGATATCACCGCCATTCACAGCGATATTCAGTGCTTCAAGACCTTCATAACATTCTGTTATATCAAAATTTCCTGCGGTAACGGTAAGTGTTTCTTCGGCATGAACTGCATCATCACCGGATGCAATATTGAATTCACCGCCTTTTATCGTTACAGATATATCTGAATGAATACTGTCGTCCGCAGAATCAATATTGAACATACCGCCGGAAATCTGAATGCTGTTTGCAGCCTTTATTCCTTTCATGCTGACAGTTTCCTCAGTTATTGTCACAGCAGAGCTCTGATTATCGCCGCCACGCATACCTCCGCCATGCATACCGCCATCACGTCCTCCGCCCATAAATCCACCGTAATTTCCGGAAGAAGCTTTGGTTCCGTTTTCACTTCCGCCGCCGATAAGCAAATCAAACTTACCGTCCTCGATCTGCACATATGCACCGGCTGTAATACCATCGCCCTCAGCTTCAATATTAATTTCTCCGTCCGAAACATAAACGAATCCAAGAGAAGCATCATCTGTATTCTCGCAGTGAACACCATCTTTACCGGCATCAATCGTCAGTTTTGTTTCATCTGCTATCCTCACGCTGTCGTTTACATCCATACCATGAGAAGAAGAATTCAATGTATAAGTTCCGTTAGTGAATACAAGATCATCTTTGCATACTATACCATGTCCCGCCGGAGATGTCACGGTCAGGCTGCCGCCGCCATTGAAAGTAAGATCCTGTTTAGAAAAAACAGCTGCATCAATATTGTTTTCATCAATTGCAGTAAAAGTTCCGCCGTTGGAAAGGATATTTTCCGTACCGTCAGCAAGGGTTACAAAAACCTTGTCAGCTTCAAGAATATAAAGCGGAGCAGAAGTTTTGCTTGTAATTTCCACACCGTTGAATACTAACTGAAGCTTTGCAGTATCAGGAGCATCAACGATAATCATTCCATCGTCAAGCGTTCCTGTAATGATGTAAGCAGCTTCTTCTGTGATCGTGATTACAGAATCCTCTATTTTAACACTGTCTGAACTTGCAGACGCTGATTTACCGTTTAGCTTTATCTGTATACTTTTATCTTCATCGTATTCTTCCCTTCGGTCACGATTGCTTATCATATCTGCATCTGTCTGTGAAAAATCAGCTTCTTCAGGTACTTCTGTACTTTTAGCCGCTTCAGTACTCTCAGCTATTTCAGTACTATCAAATACTTCGGTGCTTTCGGTGCTTTCATTCATTTCAGACGTATTATCAGTCGTGGCTGAATCAGCGTTTTTTGAATCATTCGAATCATCTCTGCCTCCGTTATTGTTGTTACATCCCGCAAAAACGCCGACTGTAACTACAAGAGAAAGAAAAACAGATAAATATTTTTTCATATTTTATACCTCCTCAGAGCTTCACTGTGTTTTATTGTACCGCAGTAATATTGAAGAAATATTGAAACTAATTACTGCTTTGCAATTGCTGCACGAAATTCTACTAATCCATTATAACAGCGAACTTCTATTTTTCCGTCATGAGCTTCTACAATAGCTTTGGCAATCGCCAGACCTAAACCATAGTGCTTGCTTTCACCATTTCGAACTTCGTCCAAACGGTAAAAACGTTCAAAAAGCTGTTCTGTTTTTTCCGGCGGTATTGCTTCTCCTGTATTCACGACGGATAATACTGCCGTATTCCTGTTATGTGACAATTTGACAAGAATTTCTTTACCGCTTTTGCCATGCTGAACAGCATTATCAACAAGAATAGACACAAGCTGACTAAGCTGGGAACTGTTTCCTTTGATTACAACCCCTTCTGCTATATCCGTGTTCAGAACAAGACCTTCTTCAAATGCTATACTTTCAAATGGAAGTGTTCCGCCGGCAACCAGACGGCTGAGATCCAGAAGCTCCATCTTCGGTTTTATATCTTCTGTCCGTGCGAGATCAAGCAGCTGACTAACAAGCTTACCCATTCGTTCATTCTCATATTGAATGTTGGCAAGCCATTGATTGTTCCCTAATTCTCTGGAAAGAAGCTCTGCATTGGCACTTACAACAGATACCGGAGTTTTCAATTCATGTCCGGCATCAGAGATAAATTGTTTCTGCTTTATATAACCTTGCTCCAGAGGATCTACAATTTTCTTCGCAAGATATCTCGACAGGAAGAACATAGCTATCAAAGCAACGCCTCCGAAAACGAGCGTATAACGGAACAAGGTTGATGTGCTTTCGTGAATTATTGTATTATCCATAAAAGCAATCAGAGTATATCCGTTTTTTTCCTCAACAAGGTAAACAAGATTCCCTTTGGTTCCACGTTTTTTTTCTTTTTTCAAGATTTCAAGAGCGTATTTTTCCAGAGTTGGTTTATCATATGTTTCCTTATCGCCGATATCAACTGCAAGGATTTCTCCGTTATCTGATACAGCAACTGAATAAAATGTAGACAATCGAAAAGACGGATTTTTATCAAAACGCTTTGGCATCTCATTTTTGTGAATCGCATCCATCCAATCATGAGGCTTGTCATTGAATCTGTCTCTATCCGTATTTTCCGGCAATATATATATCTGCGCATGGTGTTCCAGCATTTTATAATTTTCTCTGGAAACCTCAAAATAACTGGATATAAAAATAACTGCCAATGTGCCGAGAAACAAACATACAAGCACTGACATTATAGCGGCAACAATTTTGTTTTTCGAACGTTTAAACATCATCGCACCTCAATTCATACCCGATTCCACGCACTGCCTTGATTTCTGTTTTTGCTCCGACAAAAGTAAGCTTCTTACGGGTAAACGACATATATACCTCTACATTGTTATATTCTGCTTCACTGTCAAAGCCCCATATCTTTACCGCAAGCTGCTCTCGGGTAAGTATCTGCCTGTTGTTGCAAATCAGATATTCAAGAATCCTGTATTCTTTTTCGCTGAGCCGTACACTCTGACCATTTTTGGTACAGAATAATGTTGATGTATTGGTATCAAGCGAAATATCACCATATGTCAGCGTGCCGTCGTTAGTATTGATATTTCGTCTTCCAAGCGCACGAAGTCTTGCAAGGAGTTCCTTAGTCATAAAAGGTTTCGTCAGATAATCATCTGCGCCGCTGTCAAGTCCTGTTACTTTATCATCAAGTTCTGCTTTCGCTGTAAGCATCAATATCGGTGTACGGATGCCTTTTTGTCTTGCTCGTTTTGTGATTTCATAGCCGTTCATTCCCGGAAGCATAACATCCAGAATAACAATATCATAAATATTACTTTCAATGGCTGTCAGTCCATCCGATCCGTTCGAATAATAATCCACTTCATATTTTTCAAGGCGCAGTATCTCACATAATGCCTGTGCCATTCTTTTTTCATCTTCTACAAGTAAAATCCTCAAAGAAATATCTGTCGGGCAGACAATCCCCGACTCTCCCTTCATATTATTCAAGGTGAAAGGCTTGTCTGCTTCCCTTCACACATATATTCTCCCTGATATTTATTATACCATAAAAGATTGAAAATGTATTGAAAAAATTCCTGATAAAAGATAAATTCACAATTTCATCAGAAGATTTATTCTATGTATAAACGTTGAAAAACGCTCATAGATAAAACCATGAGCGTTATGTTCATATAATAAGAAAATTTGCTGTATTAACCAAATTCAAAGCATCCGGCATTTCTAATGCCATATTGCTGACAAGAAGATTTCCCGAAAATCTCATCCATTTTCATCTGATACTCGTCAGCAAGATAATAAGGCATGAACGCAGCAACAAAATCACCTGCTCCGTTTTTGCAGATTCTCACAGCACCGTTTCCATCCGTAAATTTTCTGCCGACTGCATTTGCAAGCAGCAAGCTTTGTACAGCTTTATCCGACAAACAATCAGAATTCTGCAAAATTCGCACCATATTTTCTCCGGCTCTGCTTACACAATTGAAAAAGCTGTCTGTATCGCCGTATTCAAGCGCTTCTGCACTCTCAGCAGTACACTTTATTTCATCAAGGAAATATACAGCATTTAAAACGTCCTTATCACTGAATTTATCACGAAGCAGATGAATATTACTGTAAAATTCTGATTCATCTACATCACAAATAGCAGTACATCCCAGTTCTTTTGCAATAGAGGACATTTTTTCTGTTGTATTTTCAGACAGAAGTTCTGATACCATATCACCTGTTGACGTTACGCATAAAGAATATCCTGTTCCGCTGAAATCAAATCCGATTTTATTCATTTCCGCTGTATTTGAATCGACAAAATCAGCAAGAATGATACCTCCGTTTGCGCATACTGCCCGATCTATGCAACGACTGTTAACGTCAGACTCGTTCAGAATTTCAGCAAGTTCAGCAGCATTGAATCTGTTTTCTCCAAAAAATCCGTTGATAATCATAGCTGAAATCACTTCAAATGCTGCTGATTCTCCAGCCATTTCTGGTATTTCCGAAGAAATATACACATCAAGACCACCGTAGGCAATCCCATTTTCCTCAAAAATGCGGATCATTTCTGCAACTGCCGCTGCTTTGATATCCTTTTCATTCTCAGGCAGATTTCCCGTATCAATGGTGAATTTTTCTGATTTATCAAAAGCAAAATTCATTTTATCTTCATTGTTGAGTGCTGCTATAGCGATAATATCAGCATTAACCGATGCCGCAAGAATTTTTCCGTTCTGAGCTTCTGTCCATCCTCCGCTTATCTCAAAGGCTCCTCCGACAGAAAACACTCGTATTTCGTCGCACTCCGGATAAAGACGTGAGAAATTCTCAGCTGCTGAAAGATATCTTGCTCTGTTTTTCATAATATTTCTTTCCGAGGATCCGTACAGCTTTTTAAGCTGATCATCAAGTTCTCCCGAAGTGATCCGGCTTATCAGTTCAAATAATGTCATAATCCTTCTCCTTTTCCGTATTATTTCTGCCTCTGTTTTTCCGTTCCTATATCTATAATCATTATAACATACTTGCAATATTAATTCAACCGAAAATTTTTAATTATAGTGACAAGCCTTTGTTCTTATGGTATAATATAGATAATACCGAATGAAAAGAGGTGTATCCGTGCCCTTAAATTCAAACAGCAGAAAATCTTCTGCCCATGATATTGTTATGACTTCCATGATGACAGCGCTTATGGCTGTATGCTCGTGGATATCAATACCGTCTGCCGTTCCTTTTACACTACAGACATTTGCAGTTTTCTGCGCTGTTTCGCTTCTCGGAGGACGAAGAAGTCTTTTTTCGATAGCATCCTATCTCTTTATCGGAGCAATCGGAGTTCCCGTATTTTCAGGATTTACCGGAGGTGTCGGAGTAATTCTCGGTACACACGGCGGATACATAATAGGATTTATTTTCATCGCACTGATATTCTGGTGTACGGAAAAATTTCCTGTAAGAAACACATTCATCACGGTTCTGTCAATGATCGTCGGTCTGATTGTCATGTATCTTTTCGGAACATCGTGGTTCGTTTTGATTTATACCGGCAAAACCGGAGATATCACGTTATTTCAGGCACTCAAATGGTGTGTTGTTCCGTTTATAATCCCAGACCTTATAAAGCTTTTCCTTGCACTCGCAATCACGAAACGTCTTAAAAAAACAATCTCATTATAAAAAACCGCACAGGATTTTTTTCATCCCGTGCGGTTGTTTTTATCAGTAGTCAATATCAAGTGATTCTATTGCAAAATAGTGTACTACTCCACTGTAATCGCCTTCATATTTACTGTAATGACCTGTATATATAGTATCTACATATTTATCCATGTAGTATGCATTGTAATCACTGCTGAGATCATCAAGTGCTTCATATACATAAGAATATCTTAACTTTGTCTCACTTGCAAGAGGATTGTAGAATCCCTGTTTTACCAAAGGTTCAACTATCTCATTGTATGCAGTAGTCCAGTCTGTTCCATCCGGACGATTATCACCATAAAAGTTTTCAGTAAGCTCTTTTGCACGAACCATCGCAACCTTTTCCCAGAGATCATGACGTGTTACAGCAAGATCGTATCCACGCTGCTGACGAAGATAATTTATTTCGTTCAGGAACTGAATATTATACTGCCATTCAACAGTACTATCTATCTCCGCAAGCTTGCTGCCGACATTTATTCCGGCTCTGCTGCACTGTCCTTTGAATTCATTGCTGAAAAGGAATCCATTTGTTACATTCTGACGTGTACTGAGGTAATTGAGCTTGTCTGTCCATGTCTGAAGCCCGCTTGGATCAGGATTTCTGCCAAGAATCGTATTATAAAGCATCGTAACAAAGTCTTCGTTTGAAACATATCTTCCCTTGTATTCACTGCTGAAAATAAATCCTTCAGCAATTTTTGCACCTGTCTGTCCGTTTTCGATGTTCCTGCACCAGTTTTCAAGTCCGGCTGTATCAGGATTTCTGCCAAGACAGTTCTTGTAAAGACGATACACAAAATCCGTACGTTCATAATTCTTGTCACGGGCATATATTATATCAACCTTACCCGGTGAAATACCATAGGAATTGCAGAGATTTTTAAACTCAGTACTTCCGGCAAAACCAGCGCATACAGTTCTGAGAGTCATACCGGATTCAAGACGCATTTTCCAGTTCTGCATTCCTGTCGGATCAGGATTTCTGCCAAGCATCGCATTGTAGCAGTCTGTAACCTGTTCATCTGCCGTTTTCTTCTTATTCATGTATTCGCTTGAGAAAAAGAATCCCAGTATGATATCAGAAGCTTCTGCTTCGTGAGAATTAAGCTTTTCAACCCAGTTCTTCAGTCCGACAGAGTCAGGATTTCTGCCAAGAACAACATTGTACATTCTTGTTACGAATGCCTCTGTTCCTGTAACATTTTCAACTGCGGATTCTGCTGCAACTGATGTCTGAGCTGGTGCTGACGGTGATAATACAGCTGCACCTGTAAAAAGTATTGCTGCTGCTGATATAGCTGCCATTGATTTTCTGAATTTCATAATAAAAACCTTCCTTTCGATTATTTTAAAAACTTCCGTACAGACTCAAGATGTTTCATTCCTGCTCTGCGTCCAATACGGTATACTTCAAGAAGAACCTCAGGATCATGCTCTACACGCTTTACCGGAAGCTTTTCATCCGGTGCAATAACGTATGCTCTGCCGTCCTGTTCGGCTTTTCTGATGTATTTCAGCTGATTGTTGTACATTAGATGTCGGTTTTCCATTGCCTTTATCAGACCGGGATATTTTCGATACATCACTTTAAGCAGCGGCATGAGACTGTTTTTGCCCTTTGTGTAGTCTCGTGGCTGAGTTAGTATAACTATATTCCGCTCATATCCGGATTTCTCCATGAACTTCAGCGGAATAGAATCGGAAATTCCGCCGTCAAGCATATTATATCCGTCTACATTGACGATTCTTGCAGCCATAGGCATTGAAGCTGATGCACGGATCCATTCAAGCTCAGTATCGCTCATGGTATCACAGCGGTGATATATAGGCTTTCCTGTATTTACATCAGTACATACTGCGTAAAATTCCATAGGTGATTTTCTGTATGTCTCAAAATCAAACAAATCGAGTTTTTCCGGAATCTCATGGTAGCAGAATTCTGCTCCGAACATATCCCCTGTTTTTATAAGTGAACGCACACTGCAATATCTCTTGTCACGGCAGAATCTCGTATTATAGCGAACTGCTCTGCGTGGCTGGTCTGATTTATAGTTACATCCGAAAGCGGCTCCGGCGGAAACTCCGACTGCACCGTCGAAAATAATGTCATTTTCCATGAAAACATCAATAATTCCGGCAGTAAAGAGTCCTCGCATTGCCCCGCCTTCAAGAACAAGACCTTTTTTCATCTGAATACTCCTCCTAACTGTTCACAGGTACGGGTTCATCCTCTTTTTCGCCTTTATACAGCAGTTTGAGGATGATCGGCGTCATTATTGACGAAGCAATTATCAGAAGAATAACCGAAGCAAAATATTCCGGTTCGAGCATTCCCTCCGAAAGACCTTTTTTCGCCACGATAAGCGCAACCTCGCCTCTTGTCATCATTCCTACGCCTACCTTGAGACTGTCCTTGAAGCTGTGCTTTGTCAGCTTTGCAACAAGTCCGCAGCCAACAATCTTTGTAAGCAGCGCAACGATAACAAAGAATACCGAGAACAGCAGAAGCGACGATGTAAAGCCGTCAAATGTGGTATTCAGACCAATACTTGCAAAGAATACAGGTCCGAATATCATATATGAATTGATATCGACCTTTCGTGCGATATACTCAGAATCCTTGAGACTGCAAAGGATAAGTCCGGCAACGTATGCACCGGTGATATCAGCAATTCCGAAGAATTCCTCAGCGGCAAACGCCATGAACATACAGAGCGCAAGTCCGAGAATAGGGATTCTGCGCTGATGAGGATATTTCTTATCAATATACTTGAAGCAGTAATATGTAAGGAAGCCAAGGCAGAAGCTGAACACAATAAACAGCAGCGTACTTATAACTACCTCAGACGGCTTTGATTCCGGATTCTTCATTCCGATTACGAAAGTCAGAACAATAATTCCTATGATATCGTCAATGATAGCCGCACTTGTGATGAGCGTTCCTGTTGCGCTTTTTAGACGTCCCATTTCCTTGAGAGCCTGAACTGTAATTCCGACGGAAGTCGCTGTCATAATAGTTCCGATAAATATCGCACGATAGAATTCTTCACTTCCGACTGCGCTGAATCCGTAGAAACAACTATACAAGAGAGTTCCTCCAGCCAGAGGTACGAAAACTCCGGCACAGGCTATGAGAAGCGCTTTTGGTCCTGTTTTTATGAGTTCTTTCAGATTTGTTTCCAGACCGGCTTCAAACATCAGCATTACTACGCCGATTTCAGCAAGAAGCGCAAGATAGTCTGTATTTCCGACAAATCCGAAGCATGCCGGACCAATGATAAGTCCGGCAATGATCTCTCCGACTACCTGTGGAGCTTTAAGCTTCTGGGCAATAAGTCCGAAAAGCTTAGAGCATACGATGATAATGGCAAGATCTCTGAAAAAAGCTATTCTGTCCATTTATATAACACTCTTTCTATTTTATATGTGAAAATGCCTGTTTAAGGCTCAATACCGGAATAATATCAATATCATAATCTCTGACGTCAAGTGCAGACATCGAATGCTCAGGAACGATACATGTACTGAAGCCCATACGTTCAGCTTCACGGATACGCTGTGAAATATGCGAAACAGAGCGTATCTCTCCGCCTAGACCTATCTCGCCGAAAGCTATGATATCTTCCCTAACAGGCTTATCCATGATTCCGGAATAGAGTGCCATTGCTGCCGGAAGATCTCCCGCCGGTTCATCAAGACGGAACCCTCCTACAACATTAAGGTAAATATCAAGCGATCCTGTGAAAATTCCGAGACGCTTTTCAAGTACTGCAAGTATGATATGCAGTCTGTTGAAATCAAATCCAGTTGCCATTCTTCTTGGTGCAGAATAGCTTGTTTTCGCCGCAAGCGTCTGTATTTCCGCAAGAATAGGACGGCTTCCCTCCATAACACAGGCAGTACAGGTTCCCGAAACGCCATGAGGACGTCCGGCAAGAAGCATCTGCGAAGGATTTTCAACTTCCCTGAGTCCCTTGTCGATCATTTCGAAAACGCCTATCTCATTAGTAGAGCCGAAACGATTCTTGATGGCTCTCAGCAGACGATAACTCTGATGACGCTCACCCTCAAAGTGAAGTACGGCGTCTACGATGTGCTCCATGACCTTAGGTCCGGCAATAGCTCCGTCCTTGTTGACATGTCCGACGATAATTATCGGTATTTCCTGAGATTTCGCCGTATGCATGAAAAGATTGGCACACTCACGCACCTGAGTAAGACTTCCCGGACTTGACGGGATTCTGCCGATACTCATAGTCTGGATAGAGTCGATTATGACAACATCCGGCGACGCACTTGCAACAGTTGCAGCGACAGCTTCGGCATCCGTAGCTGTGAGAATATAGAGATTTTCCGTATCAACTCCGAGCCTCTGCGCACGGAGCTTTATCTGTCTTGCTGATTCCTCTCCGGAAACATAAAGAACAGAGTGATCTTCGCCCAGAAACTGGCATATCTGAAGAAGCAGAGTACTTTTACCGATACCCGGCTCACCGCCCAGCAGCACAAGCGAACCCTTTACAAGTCCGCCGCCGAGAACACGGTTAAGCTCCCCTACTCCCGTATCATATCTGATATCGGTATCTGCGCCGATATTTTCAAGTTCAAGGATCCTGTCAGTAAGGTCAGCTATATTCTGTGTGGAAGAACGTCCAGCCGGTGATATTATCTCCGGAGCTCCTTCCTCAAAACTGTTCCACGCACCGCAGGACGGACATTTTCCGTTCCACTTGGAGCTTTCATATCCACACTGATTGCAGGTATATACAATTCTCGATTTAGCCAAAGTAGTTCCTCCGATTACCCAAAGAGAGCAGCAACAGCTTCTTCTGTAGCAGGATATTTTCTTCCGCACTCCATAAGACTGTCAGATTTTTCATAATCGTCAAGCGAAGCGCCGGTAAGACTTCCGATCTGCTCAACAGTACGGGGATTTATAGTGAAAAATACAAGCTTTTCGTTGTCGAAGCCGAATCTGCCGTTAATACCGTATTTACCTTCTCCCTCGACAAGCTCGCCGTCCCTGTAAACAAACAGACGACAGGCTTTTTCTTCCGAATTCCCCTCAGAGAAAATAAGCTCCGGACACTCATCGCCGTCCATATCGACAAGCTCAAATGCCGATGCAGAGCCATATTCGCCTATGAGTTCCTTTATTTTGCCCTTTATTGCAGACTTCATGGACGCAGAAGCGACATCATCCCATGACTCAGCACAGTATATTGCGTAATCGGTCGTCTTTTCGCCGAAGGTATACTTTCTTCCGACAGCAAGATAAGGCTGTGAAGAAATATTGTAAATTTTATCATTGTATTCTGTGAGTGTCACCTCAGATTTATCTATTTCATAACGAATAACAGCACCGGAAGCGGCAGAATCAATATTATTGTAGTATGTAAGCTCTGTGAAAAAAGCTCCGGCAACATAGCGCTTATATTCGCCCATAACGAAGCCCTCACCCTGAAATTCATCGTTCATCAGACCAGAATCAAAGTAAAAAGTGATAAATCCGTTATTTCCTGTTTTGCCTACCTCCTTGACTGCTCCGCCGGAAAATGTATAAACAGTGCATTTCTCGCCGGCATCTGCTGACGGAGAAATAACAAGCTCCGGAGTACCGTCTGAATCAAGATCTCTCAGGTCAAACATAGAACCGGCAATACCGTTGCTTTCCTGATAATCGGCAGAACTTCTGAATTCTTCAAGCTTTGCCATATAAGGCTCCTGCCATTCAAAGGTGACAGTTTTCGGAGAAATAATCTCCTCCGACTCTTTTCCGGCTGAATCATCTTTTTTCTTGTCTGAACAGCCGGAAAAAACAGCCGCAAGAACCATACAGGCTGCTGCAGCACATAATCTATTCATTAAAATTCCTCCCAAATTTATCTTTATATTCATACATATTAATTTTACCACTTTTGTCGATATGTGTCAACATAAAAATAATCAGAAATATCCACTCCGGACAGCTTATATTCTGTGCATTTCTGCGGTCAGAGCTGTTCAAATAATCTGAGAATATCCGCTTTTGCTGCAAGACCGTCAGAAAAGGCTGTTGCTCCTCCGGCAGCAGTACCAAGTTTAAGCGCATATGTGAAATCACCGGCTGAAATACCGGCAAGGAATCCGGCAATCATCGAATCGCCCGCACCAACGGAATTCCGAACAGTTCCACTGCATACTCCGCTCTTGTGTATATTATTTCCGCTGTCAAGCAGAATCGCTCCGTCGCCAGCCATAGATACAAGCACATTCTGTGCCCCCATTTCCCTGAGCTTTTCAGCACAGGCGATTATTTCATCGTCGGAACCGGAAATTTCACCAAAAATCTCGCCAAGCTCCTGTAAATTTGGTTTGATGAGAAAGGGCTTGTATCTGAGCGATTTAATGAGAAGCTCCTTTGAAGCGTCAACGACTGCTCTGATATCTCTGTCAGAAAGCTGATGAAGTATCTGTTCATAAATATCCTCCGGAAGCGATTTCGGCACACTTCCGGCAAGAACTATCGTATCACCGTTTCTGAGAGATTTCAGCTTTTCAAAGAGAACAGAAAGAGCAGTATCACTTATTTCCGGACCGGAAGCGTTCAGTTCAGTTTCGGCGTCAGATTTGATTTTCACATTGATCCTTGAATTTCCTTTTTCAAGGCGCACAAAATCCGTGATAATTCCAGCCTCTTTAAGACCGTTTTCTATAGCTTCGCCGGTAAATCCTGCAACGAATCCGAGTGCTGTTGACTCGATTCCAAGCTCTCTGAGAACAATAGATATATTTATTCCCTTTCCGCCGAAATATATCTGTTCCGAGCTGAGACGGTTCACACAGCCTGTTTCAATTCCGTCTATTCCTACAACGTAATCAATCGCCGGATTAAATGTAACAGTGTAAATCATTTGAATACCTCCAATTTAATAAAGAAAAAAGCAGATTTAAGATTGAACTTCTTAAACCTGCCTTAAAATCCTGTCAGAAAAATAAAAAATGTGGTGAGACATGAGGGATTTGAACCCTCGACCCTACGCTTAAAAGGCGTATGCTCTACCGGCTGAGCTAATGTCTCACAACGTATTAATTATATCAGATTAATATTACAATGTCAATAGATTTTCGATTTTTTTACAATTCCATCCATTTCAACAATAGGAAAGCATTATTTTAGTTTATTATGACGTTTTTTTGGATTTGCTATTGACTTTTCTGAAATTTGTAGTATAATATATCAGGTAAGGTTAATGTGCTTGTAGCTCAGCTGGATAGAGTGACTGGCTACGAACCAGTAGGTCGGGGGTTCGAATCCCTCCAGGCACGCCAAAACGGATATCATTTCGATGATATCCGTTTTCCTTTATCCGTAATTTTTCATTCATCCGTCTGGGGTTTCAGGCGGATTTTTTCTTTATATGCAGAATAATTTTCTTTTTCGCCATATCCAGACGATTATAGTACACATCTATTGTAGATTGTTCACAATAATCATTTAAGAAGATATTATATTCTATTGACGGACACATGAATTTTTTTGTATAATATTAACAATGAAATAATTTTTTCATATACTAAGGAGGAAACTAAATGAAACTCAGAATCCGTACTTTTTTCACTGCTCTGATCGTATGCCTTTCATGCGTCTGCGGAGCTGTGATAAGTCCAGTTCAACTGGCTGAACCTCTGAAGACTTTTGCGCTCTCCGTCGATTATCCTGTGCAGCTCATGAATCTCGCATCAAAGGATAACTCAAAGGTTCTCGCCGAAAACGGTACATCCGACAACTCATCCCTTTCCATGAAGGTTCTTGGAAACGATCTTTCTCCCTCATGGCGCTTTGACAGAGTAGGAAAAGACTCAAACGGCACATTCTTCAAGCTGACAAACGCTCAGTCCGGACGTCTCCTCACTCCCAAGGGATACAGTGTAACTGCTGGAAACAGTGTCGTTGTATATGGCAGCGAATCTGCTAAATCACAGCACTGGTATGTTATCCCAGTAAAAAAAGACCGTCTTGGCAATGATCTCTATTACAAGATCGTAAACTACTCCGATACGTCTCTCGCTCTCACTCAGGGCGGAAACGGTATTTCCCTCACAAGCTTCACCGGCGCCGACAATCAGCTCTGGCTTCTCAATGCTGACGGTTTACAGGGATTTGCCGGCTACTGCAAGGACGACAATACAGGCAATATCAAGGCTGCTGATATCGGAGGACTTTTCGGTGAACTTGTTGAAGTTTCAACCTTCGATGATCTCAAGAAATATGCTGAATCTGAAAATCCATACACTATCGTTGTTAACAAAAATATCAGCGTGACAAGCCTTAAACAGGATTCTCAGAATCACCTCTACTGCCCCGACGGCCGTATCTATGTACGCAGCAACAAGACTATCATAGGCAGCTACGGAAACCATACACTTTATAATGTACAATTCTGCACATCATCCGGCAAGGGCGTCGGAAACAATCTCATTATCAAGAATTTCGATATGCAGCACGATGCAAAGTCAAACGGCAACGACTCTATCGTTGTATATTTCGGATCTGGTCAGAATCTCTGGGTAGATCATGTTACTTTTACCGGACATTCCGGATACAACACTCTCGGTGAGGCTACTCCGGACTGGGATAAATTCCTCGCCTGCTGCTACGATGCAGATTACTGCACTGTTTCTGACTGCTATTTCGGTCTTCACGAATACGGTCTGATTCTTGGCTATCCTGATGATACTGAGGATTCATACAAAAACAAGAACAACTTCCCCAGAATGTCTATCATAAGCAGCCGTTTCAAGGATACGCTCACAAGAGGTCCCGGACTTATGAGATACGGCTATTTCCACTCACTCAACAACTATGTCTATAACTTCAGCATGGCATATACTGTTCACAGCGACTGCAAGCTTTTCGCTGAAAGCTGTTACTATGACGGCGCTTCTACTAAGGGAAATGTTGTCTGCGACTGGAACGAAGTTTCACATCCCGGAGCTTTTGCAGATTCCGGTTCAAAGGGCGTAAATTGCAGACGTCTCGGTATCGAGGGAAGTGCAAAGGTCTGCACATGGCGTCCGAATAAAAATTACAGCTATACTTCACTTTCTGCCGATCAGGCAAAGAACTACTGCTCATCATACAGTGGATGTCAGACATCCTCCGGCAACATGATGTACCTTCGCTACGGTGCAAAGGGCATACCGAATTCCGGCTATACAGAGGCTCCGAGCGGACCTCCGGCACCTGTTGCAGAATCCTTCCCCGATGGCGCAGTTTTCAGCTTCAAAAATGTAAATTCCGGACTTTATATGTTCACTGGTTCTGCTGAAAACAATTCCAACGTTGAACAGATGATGCCAGCTGATGACGCATTTCACCATATCTGGAAACTTATTGACGCTGGTGACGGCTACTACTGCATTGCTACTGTTCTCGGTGACGGCGGAACTTATGTCCTCGATGTTGCCGGCAGAAAAGCCGACAACGGCACAAATATCTGTCTCTACAAGTACAACGGCGGAACAAATCAGCAGTTCATGTTCACAAAGAATCCCGACGGCTCATATAAGATTCTCTCCCGTGTTTCTGAGGGAAAATCAGCTGTCGAAGTTGCTGACGCTTCAAAGGAAAGCGGTGCAAATATCCAGCAGTGGGAAATCAACGGTGTTAACTGTCAGGACTGGATCCTCGAAGAAGCATCTGATCCCGGTGCTTTAATGGACACATCTGTGCTCTATGAATTCGAAAACGCAAACAGCGGAATGGTTATGGATATCGTTGAAGGAAAAATGGAATCAGGCACTAATGTTCAGCAGTGGGGTTCAAATGGTTTCGACTGTCAGAGATGGATTCTTCAGACTTGTCCCGGCTGGGAAAACTATTACTACATCCTTTCCGCTTCTGATCCTAAATATGCTCTCAGCGTATCCGGCAGAGAAAACGGCGGAAATATCAGCATTAAGGAACTCGACAAAAACAACGACGAAATGGTATTCAAGTTCAGCAAGAACATCGACGGATCTTATTTCATCATGACAAAGGCATCCGGCTATAAATGCTTCGTTGAAACCGCAGCAGCTTCCAAGGAAAGCGGTGCAAATGTCCAGCAGTGGGAACGCACAGACAGCGATTGTCAGAAGTGGATTGCTCAGACATTTACCACGACAACGACAACTACTACTACCACCACTACCACTACCACCACTA
>JAFXEJ010000013.1 GCA_017513795.1 Ruminococcus sp. | reverse complement strand
GCGCTAATCGGCAAAACTATGATAACAATCAAAACAGCTATTACAATAAGAAATTTCTTTTTCTTTACTATCTTTTTAATATTGATTCACCTCCAAATTAAATCAGGTGAAGCAATTTAAGAATCGCATTACCAATAACAGGTATCATCGAATAAAGCCCAACGCAAACAATGAGGATTGCTGATACTTTATGAGATTTTTTGCTGATTTTCTCATTCATCTCTAAAAGTCGCAACATACTAAGACCACAGTAAAGCATGCCAGAAGATGTGCCGATTGCAACCAGATTTAGTAGCAAATTATCTGTTAAAGTATACAAATAAATAATAATAGGTGTTACAATTCCAAAAATAACTGAAGTAATGATTGCCATATTAACCGCAGACTGCATTATCTTTCCATTTTCATTATTTGTATAGTCTGCAACTGTTACTAATGTGTCTTTTAATTCCTTATCCATATTCTCACTTTTCCTTTCTCCGCAAATAATTTCGCGGATATCAACGTCATAAAAATCTGCCAGTTCAATAATGATACTGATATCCGGCATTGTGTTACCATTTTCCCATCGGGAAACAGATCTTGAAGAAACACCAAACTCTTCCGCAAGTTGCTCTTGGGTCAGTCCTTTGTCCTTGCGAAGGTGTTTCAGAAATTCACCTATTTTTTGTTGGTTCATTAACACCCCTCCTTTCGAGAAAATTATATCATCGGTTCAGCAAAAAAACCACGACAAAAAGTGAGAAATGCCGTAGTTTAGAGGCAGACACGAGTGTCTATGATACCAAATTCCAATTTAAAATCACTAAATTTACTGTTTTCAAGCATATTCTTTATTTCTTGCAGTGAGTATTTCGTCATCATACTGTCTGCGTCTATTGTGACAATGATCTTGCCTTCTGATAGCGTGCGGGCATTTTCAATATATTTTTTCTGATTTATCAGTCTGTTCGACGCCTATATTATACCACACCCCGCAGATTTTGGCAATAAAAAAGACTTGTACAGATGTACAAGTCTTTTGTCAGTCTTGCTCAAAATAGATGACATTAAAATGGCTATGTAATAATATTCAGTTCGACAAATTGGGATTTGGCGAACTGCTCGATATTTGAAGATTACACTGTAATTGTTTTATTTAGTATTCTCTGGACAATCATTTCTGCTCTTTTTTCCATTGCAGGCAGATTGGTTAACGGGAAGAACTGTAATGATTTGCTTTCATCATCGAATCCTTTCAATGTGCCGCTATAATTCATCACTTTGAACAGAACAATAACAGTACACATTTTATCGCCGTTTGGATATTCAAAATAAAAGTCTTTTCCAGATAACACAGTGACCAATTCTAATGTTTCTGCCGTAATTCCAGTTTCTTCTTTCAGTTCTCTTACGGCGGTTTCTTCTATGGTTTCATAAAGTTCCATTGCGCCACCTGGGATGCCCCAAGTATTTGTATCCGTTCTCAAGTTTAGCAACAACTCATTTTTATTGTTGAAAACCAATGTCGTGGCACCCACACCAATCAAAGGACTGTGACCTATGTGCTTTCTCAAATCCATAATATATCCCATAGAATTAACGCACCTCCAAATTCTTATTTATCGGTCTGTCCAACCTCCTATATTATACCACACACCGCACATTTTGGCAATAAAAAAGACTTGTACAGATGTACAAGTCTTTTGTCTGTCTTGCTCAAAATAGATGACATTTAAGAATATGTTCGGTTTTATAAATTGAAATTTGTCGTTTCGTCAAACTGAATTTTTCAAGCACATTCAATCCTCATTCCACGATCTTACTCTTTCCTGAATTGTTGCTTCATCATATCCGAACCAGGTTATCTCCCATAAAACCAAAGCAGTAAATTTTTCATATCCATAAAACAGCAAACTATTATCATCAACTTTATATCCTAATGTATCAGACCACTGGGTTATTTCTAATCCATATGCTGTATTATCTGAGGTATCCAATACATAAACCCTGTCATATTCATCAAATATTTCATTCGGTGTCACTTTTTCAATTATGATTATTCTTTTATCTGATGTTTTAGCTTCCATTTCATAAAGAGACATTATGGCATTTCTAATCAATTTTTCTGTATGCTTGATATCCGGCGAAGCATCACATAACAACAAAAATTCATGAATAACTAATTCTATATCACATTCTTTTATCACTTCGTAAAAATACATTTCCTCACCTACAAATTCTTATTTATCAGTCCGCCCAACCTCTTATATTATACCACACCCCGCAGATTTTGGCAATAAAAAAAGACTTGTACAGATGTACAAGTCTTTTGTCTGTCTTGCTCAAAATAGATGACATTTAAGATAGCTATGTAATATGTTCAGTTTTATAAATTGAAATTTGTCAGTTATCCGTATTATCCTTTTTACTAATTATATTGAAACAACAAGTAAAGCAACACCAAGTGTGAAACACACACTACCCACAACCGTATTCAACTGATTTGCAAAGAAACCAATCATTCCACTACCTATTGCACAACAAATTACTTGAAGAACCTTTTTCATAAAACCACCTCGTACAATTTTTATTTATCGTCCTGTCCAACTTACTATATTATACCATACTTCGCAGACAAATGCAATAATCAAAACCACCCGTTGATGAATTGACCCCAAAAAGTTAGACAAAGATTTAAAAGAAAACTTATGCAAAGCGACAAAGCGACAAAGCTTGGTCGCTTTGTTGCTTTATGCAGCTTTGGCAAGACGGTATTCAACATGTGACATTCCATCGAGTTTAAGTTTGATTCGCTTTGTATTGTACCATTCAATATAAGCCTTAAGCTCTGTGATGAAATGTTCAACAGAGTCAAACTCCTGTAAATATAGAAGCTCTGTTTTCAATAAGCTGAAAAAATTCTCTGCACAGGCGTTGTCCAGACAGTTCCCCTTCCTTGACATACTCTGCCGTACCCCCTTATTTTTCAGCATTTTCTGATAATGCTTGTGCTGATACTGCCATCCTTGATCAGAATACATTGAAGACAGACATCTTGACAAAGGTAAAATGCTTAGATTTGCAACCTGCAACTATATTGAAAACGGCAGACATATCATCCTTAAAGGTGCCTCAGGAAATGGTAAGACATATATTGCTTGTGCATTAGGAAACGCTGCCTGTCGCAAATTCAAAACCGTACGTTACATCAGAATGCCGGAACTTCTTGACGAATTGAATATTGCAAGAATAAACGAAGAATTCAGCAAAGTAATCAATGCATACAAGAAAGTCGATTTACTGATACTTGATGAATGGCTGATACGAAAACTTAATGCAAATGAAAGCTACGATTTACTGGAGATAATCGAATCAAGAATTGAAAAATCCATGATATTTTGCACATAGTATCACTCGGAAGGCTGGTATAATCGTATAAATCCTGATCCGGATAATGACAGCCCTATTTCTGACGCTATCATCGACAGAATTATCAATAATGCCTATGACATTATGATTGACGGTGCTGTCTCAATGAGAAAACGTCATGGATTACCGGAAGGAGCTGAGCCGTGATGAATGATTACTGTGCTTTCAGTCACAATCACAAGTGCCTGAAGTGGGATGATTATGAGCTCACCCGTCACGAATTGGAAGAGGCTGATAATTTGTGTCATGGCAATTGGATAGAAATTCAAAGACTGTATGACTACATAGATAAGCCCAAAGCTATTCTTGATAAGAATGACATCAATTATCCAGAAATCTGATTAAGCTCGACTCTTGCTCCAGACAGTAAGAGTAATAGCTGATAAGAGCCTGTTTGATTCCATATCAGACAGGATCTTTTTACCTAGCACTTTCCGTGGGCAGTCAGCGGCAAGGTGCGGCAAAAAGCCCGTGCAGTTGTGGCAGTCGGTGCGGTATATACAAACAGCTTTTCTCAGATGAATCATTCCATAAACATGATTTTAGAGCCGTTTCTCAAAGCGGAATATCTTGTGAAACAAAAATGGAATGATGAGACTGTTGTAATAGAAACCGTAAGCTATTATATATTTTATGTATGGGGTACAGCCGCTTAAATCCGTTTGATCGGACTGATAACATAGCATATCCGAAAAAGAATACAATGAAATACATATCAAATTAAAGCTCAACGGGTTATCTCCTGTTGAATACAGACTCAAGGTCGCATAACAAAAGCGACCAAGATTACTCTTAGTCGCTTTACATAAATGTCCTATTGAAAATTTATCTAACTTTTTGGGATCAGTTCAAATAAATACAGCATTTTCTTCACGATAAAAAACTTTATGTGTGTCTTCCTTTTGAATAACATCCACTTTTTGTTCCTCTGCAGGAAGCTAATTGATGCACATTCCGATGTTCTGATATTTTGAAATCCACTCCACCAGCTCTCTACGCCTCAGTTCCGTCATTTATTGGAATAGCATTGAGTATGAATATACTCACGGTGACCGTATTATCTTCCTTTGCATACTCCATTTCAAATAAACCTTCAAGTTTATCTATACAGTTTTTTACGTTTCTGATGCCATAGCCATGAGAATTGCCCTCTTTGTCGGAAACATAGTTGCCTGCTTTCATAACAGGAATTTTGGACGTACTGTTTTTCAGTGCAATCAGGATACCGTTATTTTTTTCGCCGATAAACAAGTTAACTTTTTTCTCCTCAGTTTTTTCAGCAGCTTCAAATGCATTTTTCAAGATATTAGAAAATATCGTACAGATATCCAAATCCGAGATAGAAAGCTTATTAGGAACATATCCTTTTTTTGTAAATTTCACATCATCATAGTTATTAATCATTTCATTAATGATAACGTCAATGAGATTGTTTCCTGTAATAGTTTTGTTGCTCATATTATTGTATTTTTCGACTATTGAGAAAAAGTAATTTTCAAATTCTTCTTTTTTATCCATTTTGTACAGTGCGCTCAGACTAAAGAAATGATGTCCGAGATCGTGGCGGAAAGCTCGAGTCGCATTCTCTTGTTGAATGAGCGCAAGATAGTAATTCTTCTGAATTTCTAGCATATGGTTTATCACAATATTCTCTCTTTTCAGGTTCTGATTTTTTGTCTCACTTTGTATCAACCTGAAGAATACAATCATGAAAATAACGCTGGTGACGCTTGCTGCGATAGTTGCTATCTTAACATATCTTTTGGTCGTATCCGAGAACGCAAACAGCTGCAGTGATGTGATATATAATGATATCGCAGCGCCTCCGATAAAAAGTATTAACAGATTGTATCTGTTTAAGTTGAAGGAAAAGCGTATGTGGGCAATTTTCTTGACAAGCATCACAACAGCTATCACTACAAGTGTCGGAAGATTGAAAAGAATATATATCAGTTTGTCTGATTCTATCTGTTCCGTTCCAACATGTGTGATATACATGATACAACTGTTTATAACCATATCTATGATACAGATGTACATATAGATTATAAACGCAACAAAAGTATTTTTATTGTTTTTTATTATCATGAATATACTCAGAATGATAACAAAAGTAACGCCAAACAGGATATCTGTTAGTCTGATAAATCCTGAAACGCTCATGAAGAACAGTATCGAAAGCAATGATATAACAAATGTCCTTTTACTTGAAACACCCTCTATCTCAATAATTGCCAGAGCACCTAATATCTTGATGAATTCGATAATATAGCATACGGTATCAAAAATAACATTCTCCATACTGTCACCTCATCACATATGAATCGCTTTTTTCTTGACATACTCAAAAAAAGCGGCTTTCATCTTAGTGTATTTTCTCTGAGATATAGGCACTTTGATTTTCAGATTTGCCATTTCGGCTTCATACTTGCATATTTTTACGGTATGATTAAAAGAGATGACATATGACTTATGTACCTGAAAAAAGTTGTAGTTCTTAATATCTTCTATCCATTTTTTCAGCGGAGATGACGAAGTATAAACCTTGTCAGCTGTGTAAATATAAGTGCCATCTCCAAAAGCTTCAAAACAGATTATATCATTCAGCGAAATGGAGATACTGCTGCCTGAATCCTTTACTATAAAAGAAACATTATCCATATTCTCTTCAGAGATGCTTATAAGTGACTCTTTCAGCTCCTCAGGATCGGCAGGCTTGATAAGGTAACGAAAAGCCTTTACTTTAAATGCATCCTGCATAAATTCCGAATGACCGGTAAGGAATATCAGATATTCTGTACGTTTTTCCTGCCTGAGAAGTTCGGCAGTTTTCATTCCATCAAGTTCCTCCATATCAATGTCGAGAATTACAATATCGTATTTTTTCTTTGATAAAAGCAGTTTTTTTCCTGAGTAAAATGTGTCTATCACAAGCCTGCTGTCAATATTCAACAGCTTGCTGTATATATCTCTTAGTGACCTATCCTCATCATCACATATAGCAATATTCATATTCTTTTTTCAGCCCCTTGTATTTTTCATGTTTATTCTCATTGATCTTGTCTTAATATGATAAATTATTAACATTTTAAAACGAAACTATTAATAAGATTGCTGTTATATTTGTTGATAGCTATACTTTTAGCATATTTAACAGCTTAAATTAGATCATATCATATTCTGACGAAAAAGTCAATACATTGCTTGTTTTTACTACGGAAATCAATTTTCAGAGACGATTCTCAAAACATTACTATTATCAAGCAAACAATCAAGCATAATTTTAGAAATAGCTTGTTTAGAGCTGACTCTGGATTTAAAAAGCTTTATGAGATTAATGGCAGCCTTACGAAAAATATTTAGATTACTCTGAATAGTTTTATCTTCAACTCTGCACCAATCTTCTTCAAAGTGAACATCAAGCAGCCAATGCATCGATTCAACCGACCACTCCATTCTCGCATGATGCATCAATTCATCAGCGGATAATTTCTTGCTTGAAATATAATAATGCCACTCGCTTGATTTTCCTTTTTTGCTTTCAAATTCGGTGTGAATTGTACCTATACATGTAAGATTCTTCCATTCTAACTTTTGCTCAAGCCAATCAATATCGCTTGTTACAAAAGCTGTTCGGGTTTCAATTCTCCCATGCCCCTTTTCTATTTTACAAACACTTTCCATTGATTTTCTCAGATTTTCATCCTGAATATAATCCTCAATATCTTTTTTCAGATTTGCATGATTATCCTTTACACACAGCAGATAATCCGCTTTCTGTTCAACTATGATTTCAGCAGTTCCTTTCTGACAATTCAGAGCATCGGCTACTACAACATGCCCTTTTATATTCAATTCCCTTAAAAGCTCCTGTACCGCAGGTATTTCATTGCTTTTATCATCTGTAACTCTCTGTGCAAGAGTCAGCCCGAGCTCTGATATCTGTGCACTTATTATATGAAGCGGCTGTGTATAATTATCCATTCCTGTTGTTGAGCGTACTGTTTTTCCATCAAGTGATATTGTCAAATTTTCGGCTTTTTCGGGCATAACTGAATACACCCAATTTGCAAAGCATTTATTGAGTGATTCCGGTTTTACCATTTTAAGCAGGCACAGAAGCCAGTAATAGCATGGCACATGATTGATTCCGAATTCCTCCTTCAGAAATTCGCTTATTCTGTCATTTGTCGCCCACTGGTGTATCTGGCTGACATTTTTCAGTCCACATATACTTCCTAGTATTACTATTGTTTGGTGCTATACTAAAAAGTAGACAAAAAGAGAAAGACAAGGTATAATAAAAGAAAATGGCAGGAGGAAAAAGAAATGGCAGGAAAGAAAAGTCCACGATACAGTGAAGAATTCAAAAAAACAATCGTAAATCTGCACCAAAACGGTAAAAGCTATGCAGAGATCGAACAGGAATACGGCGTGTCTCACAGTGCCTTAGCCAAATGGATTAAGCAGTATTCAGCAGTAAAGCTCGATGATGACACTCTTATTACTGCTGAGCAGATCAAGGCTTTGCAGAAGAGAAACGCTCAATTGGAAGAGGAGAATCTCATCCTAAAAAAAGCCATTGCGATATTCACGCCACACTCAGGCAAAGATTAAACGCAGTCCATTCGCTGCGTCATGAACACGCTGTTACAACACTTTGTCGGGTCTTACAGGTCAATCGGAGCACCTACTACAAGTTCCGCAACCGCAAAGATTCTCGCAGAACCGTTGAAAACAGAGAGCTTCGTGCAAAAATTCTTGCACTTTACATCAAAAGCGACAAGAGATTGGGTTCGCAGAAAATAACCGAATGCCTTGCACGAGAATATCGCATTCACATCAGCTGCGGCAGAGTGTACCGTCTGATGAAAACGATGAATCTTCCGAAAATGAGCACATTTAAGCCACCGAAACAAAAATCTCATTCCTATGCTGAAGGCGAATCCTGCAAAAATCTGCTGCAGCAGCAATTCAAACCGGAAAAACCGAATATGGCTTGGGTATGCGATTTTACATATATCAGAGCCGGAGGTCGATTCTATTATCTTTGTGCGATTATGGATCTGTTTTCTCGTAAAATCATTGCATTTCGCTTGTCTGCCCGAATCAATACCGACCTTGCCGTTGCAACGCTGGAGGATGCTATCCGGACACGTGGTGTGTCTTCCGGGGTGATGTTTCATACGGATCGCGGCAGTCAGTTTACAGCAAAGCGCTTTAGGCAGTTTCTGGATCAGCACAATATGATCCAGTCGTTTTCTGCAAAAGGCTATCCTTACGATAATGCTGTGATGGAATGCTTTTTCAGATATCTCAAGCATGAGGAAACGGATCGACGTTCTTATAGCTCGTTACCAGAGCTACAGGACGCTTTGTTCCGTTATATCCACGGCTTCTATAATTCTATGCGTCCACACTCTCATAATAATGGGCTTCCGCCCATTGCTGCTGAAGAGTTTGTCACTTAGTTCTCAACTTTTTTCTGTCTACTTTATTGACATTGGACCAACTGCAAAAATATCCATCATATTCTTCTATTGTTTCTATTTCTTCGTAATACTCTGTTATTCCGTTCTTTTTCATATTTCTATTATATCACTTTTCTTTATTTTTGTAAAATTGATTTCCGTGTGTTTTTACAAAAAAAACAAAGACCTCCCGAAGAAGATTTCCTTCTTAGGAGGTCCAGTTTCTATTTTAACTTTCAATTTCTACGATCTTTTAAGTTTTTTGTCTTGCTTTTGCGTTCTTTGCCAAACTTATAAAATGCAATAGCCACTGTAATAGCCATGATAACAGCACTTACGATATACACTGCATCATTGTTTGCATTAGCATTCAGGATAATAAGCGTGACAGCGATAGCTATACTTGCTGAAGTTGTTTTCATAATTAACTCCTTTCGTGAAAATGTTTTACTTCCCTACATACATAACTCGTTTCTTATATACTATTGCTGCTGATAAAGCTATCCCTGCTGAGAAGAGTGCAAGCAGCAATAAATACAGAATACCCTGTATCATAGATATGTTTCTGATGATAAGGTCACCCGGTATCATATATGATGCCGAAAACGGAATCATACGCAATATATTGTTAAGAGCTTCGTCATTTTTCAGCGGAACACTGTAAGCAAGCAGAAATCCCATTGCCGAAACTAGAAGTACACCCATGTTTGCCTGAGATATGTTATCAGTCTTTGAGATAAACGAAGCACACAATCCTGCTACAGAACAGAAAAAAACAAATGATACGCAAAGTGCTGCGGCAATAAGAATTACAACGCCGAAGTTTTCAATCGAACCGCTTATCATTTCTGCTGCCTTATAGAAATAATCATAGTAATCGCTGTAAATGAACGAAACTACAATATAGTGTCCAGCAACGCAACCTACTATAATCCCTGCAATCCACAGCAGACTCTGTATCAAACTGTTTACAACCGCTGAAAGAATTTTTCCTGTGATAAGTGAAAACGGATCAACAAATGTCAGTATAGACTCCATAAGCTTTGAAGTTTTTTCTATGCTCACGATACTTATAACGCTCTGGCTATTAATGATTACCATGATATAAAGCATCATAGTAAGCAGCATCGGTATAAACAGCTTTGCAAGTCTTGCAGTAGAATCATCTCTGTTCTCACCTGCAATCTTATATGAGATCTCCGTTCCGCTGAAAAGTATTCTGAGATCATCAGCAGAAATACCAGAATCCATAAGTCTTGCATTTTCTGCAATAACCTTAAATCTATCGGTGAACGCCTTTGCTTCTTTCTCGGTGATATTACTTTCTGCCGGAATAGCAGTTTTTATCTTCTGAACAACACCGTCTGATGTCATCTCAACTATCAACGAATTTTCGGTATTTTTGTCACTTTTATCATATTTTTTTTCAGTGAATTCGATACCAGGATAAAATTCATCAAATGTCTTTCCGAAAGCATCATATGGAACGGAAACTGCATTATTTTCGGTATTCAGGTATATTTTCCAATCATAGCAAACTTTGTTATTTGATTTTTCCGAAACACCTATGACACAACTTATAATAATAAAAAGCAGACACAGTATCACAGGTATTCCTAAAGTGACTATCTTGTACCATTTAGCCTTTACATTCTGTGAAAAAGTAAACATGAATACTTTTTTCCATGAACTTAACATCCTCAATGCAATTCACCTCTTCTTTTTATGCCGAATAATCCTGTGCTTTTTTTTTCTGCTGAACTGAATATTCTTGTTTCATATGTTCCTGATACTCTTACGAACATCAGGACATTCACAACAATGAGCAATGCCAAGCTAAGCAATGGCATGAGTAAACTTGTGCTGCCTGATAATATCTCATAAGGACACACAAACGGTGCTGAGAGAGGCATCATCATACCGATACTATCAAGTAAGAGTGAACTTCCTGAGAAATTCAGGAAACATACTGCAAGTGAAAAATAAGCTCCGATGAGAAGGGCAAACTGATAAAGCTTCATACCTTCCTGCATTTCTTCAAGCTTGCTGACTGAAGAGCCGACATATGCTGCAATAAGACTGAACAGCGTAACGCCCATTAAAATGATGATAAATGAGAGCATCAGACCAGAGATATTCAGAGAATTCTTCTCAAAGAAGCCTCCTGTAACATCGCTGAAAAGCTCAGATACGGACTTTCCGTCTTCAGACACTAATAAACCTAAGATCAATGAACCAACAAAGCATATTGCAGCAGCACCTATCTGTACAGCAGACTGAGCGATAGCAGCTATGACTTTTCCAAGTATCACAGCCTCTGCCTTGACATTGACCATAATTAAGTTTATAACGTTATTTGCCTTCTCGACTACAATAGACGATGATACCATATTGCTTGATGACATTATAAATATCATGATGAGCATGATAGAACTCATGAAGAACAGAGCATTGCCTGTGTTTACACTTTTTTTATTCGAGGTCTTGTGATATTCCCCATCACTATCGATAGAACCTGTCTCCGTTATCATCTCATGCTCAACAATGCTTTTTTGTTCATCTGAAAGCTTGAGTTTGTTTTTCTTTTCATTCATAAAAAGTTCGTTGATATCGTTTGCCAGAGTTTGTATATCATCATCCTGAAGTGTTGTATTGGGACTGTTGTATATATCCAGAGAATATATGAACTCTTTCTGAGTTATTGCAACAAGCACCTCAGAACTTGTCTCTTTTTCTTTCATTTGAATGATATACTGTTCTTTTTCAGCGACAGGTATCATTTTTATGTCGAGTTCATTATACCTCTCGATATTTTTTATTCCGCTGTAATCTATGCCGAGACCGCTGTCATCAACGATGCTGAGTACTGTTACTCCGGTTTCAGCATTATCGCTTCCGTTCAGCATACTCATCAGCGGTACGAATAACAGTGCAGCTACACAGAACAGCAGTGTGATTATTCTGAATGACTTTGAACTGACACTCTGTTTGAAGGAAAAATGAAAAACCGCTTTCCAGCCGATAAAATTAGTTTTCAATATTCTTACCTACCTTCTTTAAGAATATTTCATGAAGCGAAGGCTCACATAGTTCAAACCGTACTACGCCCCTGTCAGAAGAAACAAGAGCTTTCAGGAAGTCGGATACCTGCTGTTCGTTCCTTACACTGAACTGCATTTCATCGGGAGTATTTTTAACAAAGGTCATATTGAATTTTTCTATTATATCATCAATGTTCTTATCGCATTTTACATACAGATTCTCTCTTCCGTAATGCTTCTTTATTTCATTGAGATTTCCAGAAACGACTGCCTTTCCCTTGTCCATGATGATTATATCCTTGCAGAATTCCTCAACGGTGGGCATACTGTGGGAAGACATGATGATGTATTTTCCCTTGGCGATCTCTTCGCGTATAACGTTTTTGAAGAGCTCAGTGTTTATCGGGTCAAGACCGCTGAGTGGTTCATCAAGAACAAGTAGCTCGGGATCTGAGATGAGAGCAGCCATCAGCTGTATCTTCTGCTGATTTCCCTTTGAAAGCTGTTCAGCGAGCTTAGGCTTTTCACGCCTTTTCTTTGATGAAGCAGCTGAAGGATAAACGTATTCTTCAACTTCAAGCCTCTCCGCAAGTTTTTTTATAGATGCCTTTGCATCAGCACTTCTTATTCCTTTAAGTGCTGCAAAATACAGAAGCTGATCCATGATGCAGGATTTTGGATATATACCTCTTTCTTCAGCAAGATAGCCGATATTAACCTTATTGACATCGAGAAGTTTGCCGTTCCAAAGAACATTTCCGCCGTCTTTTGCAAGAATATCAAGAATCATTCTGATTGTAGTGGTTTTTCCTGCGCCGTTTGTACCAAGAAGTGCAAATACACCCGGCTCTTTCATTTCAACGGACAGATCATTCACAACGACCTTATCACCATATTTTTTATAAAGGTTATTGATTTGTAAAGACATGATTAAACTCCTCATAATATATTAATGATCAGTGCAGAAATCAACAGCGATACTGCTATAATCCCCAACAGTGTTCTTGAACGATCTTCTTTCCTAATAGTATAGATAAGAATAGACATGATAGATATGAGTATACATATCACCAGTGCAAGTTTCATATTCTTCCTCCTATTTTGCGAGATAGCCACCGTCGACAGCAAGTGCCTGACCGGTTATCATGGAAGATCCGTTTCCGGCAAAAAACCTGACAGCATTTACTATGTCATCAACGAGACAGTAGCGTTTCATCGGTATATCCTGAATGTATTTGCGATATATTCCCGGTTTCATTAGCCATTGCTCACTTTTGGAAGTGAGTATGAACGTTGGGAGAATGCTGTTTACCCGTATATTATATTCTGCCCATTCAAGACATAAAGCTTTTGTAAGATTGACTATTCCGCCTTTGCTGGCACAGTATGGGGCGCGTTTATAGTTGCCAACGACTCCGTGCTGAGATGATATGTTTATTATTGATCCGCCGCTATCTTTGTTCATCAGCTGTACCACTTCCTTGCTCATAAAGAAAGTACCCTTGAGGTTGACATCAAGAATATCGTTCCAGTTTTCTTCCGTAACATCAACAGCATTTGCCATCATGTTTATTCCTGCATTGTTTACAAGGACATCAATATCAATTTTGTTTTCCGAAAGCTCCCTGCAGTATTCTCTTATGGCTTCAACCTCAGTTATATCGCATACTGAAACATGATACTTATCATTGTACTTCAGGTTCATTTCCTTGATGAATTCTTTTTTATCTTTGACAGCCTCTTCGGTGTCTATTCCGAAAACAACAGCACCCATAGAAAGAAAATCCTCTGAAATACCACGTCCGAGTTCGCCGAGACAACCCGTGATAATAATATTCTTATTCAAAAAATTCTTGTCCATAACAGCCTCTCTTAAATTATTTCACTCAGTATTTTCAATACCCTGTTTGTTTCATTTTCAGATATAGTGTAGGGAGGCATGAGCGTCACTCCCGAACACTTATCTCCGCACTGGAAAACATATAAAAGCAATCCCTTCTGGAGAGCACAGTTCATGATACAATTAAGTTCGTCCATTGAAAGAACATTCCCTTCATTGTCCGTAATATCAATGCCAATCATCAGTCCCTCTGTCCTTATCTGCCTTATATTTGGATTTTTACGCTTCAATTCTTCAAGACCTTTTCTGAATTGCTCTGAACGAAGTCCGATATTCACGATTATCTCGTTTGTGAACTTTGAAAGTGTTTTCTCAGCCGCAGCACAGGCAAGCGGATTGCCGCACTGAGTCGAGAAGTTATTGATGTATTCATTTCTGTCCGAATAACACCTGAACATCTTATTGTTTACAAGCACTGCTCCCATAGGGATGATACCGTTTGTAATAGCTTTTGAAAGACACAGTATATCAGGCTTTATAGGAAGATCATTATACTTGAATACCTTGCCTGTGCGATAGAAGCCCGTTGCTACTTCATCAACGATAAACAGGACATCATACTTTTTAATCAGTTCAGTAAGTTTTTCTATATACCAGTCCGGCAGAGATATGATACCACCTGAAGCCATTACAGGTTCAAGCAAGACTGCCGCTATATCATTTTCGGAGAAAACCTTTTCGAGTGAGTTGATGAATCTCTGCTGTTCCTCAGGAGACGCAGATCCGGAAGGGAAAAACGGCGTTTCAAGATATTTTATCTTCTCGTTGAGTGGAGAGTATTCAAGAACTTCACCGCTATCCATTCCGCTTGCTGTCATAGCAGCATACGTTGTTCCGTGATAGGACATATCCATTGAAAGGATAGTCTTACAATCTTTTCGGTCGGATAAATACATATACTTCCTTGCAATCTTTATAGCGCATTCCACTGATTCTGAGCCCGAACAGGTGAATATCACTTTTTCAAAATCATTGTCAGTGAAATCTATAAGATCATCAGCGAGATCAGTTATTGCTGAGCTTGAAAAGTTTATCATATTGATGTAATGAAGTTTGCTAAGCTGTTCTGAAACAGCATCAGTATACTCCTTATCACCATATCCGAAAGGCACATTCCACAATCCGCTGTTGAGATCAAGGTATCTTCTCCCGTTACTTCCGTACACATATATACCTGAACCTCTTTTGATATGGAGTTCCTGCGTGGTTTTGTTTACATTTGCAAGCGGATATATAACAGATGTTCCATTCATAATTATCACTCCATGATGCCGCATTCTCTGAGCTTTATGACAGTACTTACAAATCCGTCCTCATAAACATTCAGGTAGCTGTCATCGGGAATGTCGCACTTATCTGCGATCTCACCGACTGTATATCCCCTTGCGGCAAGTTCCGCAAGTTCAAAGAACTGCTTGCTTACGCTGTAAATTTTTCCTTTTTCAAATGTGAAAAGAATATATTTGTTATCGTCACTGAACATAAATGAATCAAACTTCAATGAAAATTTGTGTGCAGACTCTTCATTGACTGAATAGTAATTTCCCGGCGTAACCGCTTTGATGTCTTCGATATTTTTGAACACTCCGCAATTACAGAGAATCTTTGCAGCTATAACAATTTTTATAAGGTAGAGATAATCTTTCTCGTCACGGATGAAATCACAGAATTCATCTTTAAGATACTCAGGAAGCGCAAGACAGCGGCTACATTTTAAGTTTGAAGGACATTCAGAACAATTACGCTTCTTTTCCTCAACAGCCTTGCTGTGCTTAATCTTTATTAGGTTCTTGAAATACGGTTCTTCAATACTTCCTGCGCAAAAATCAGATGAATGACAGGTGTATATTTTTGAGTCAGAAATACGCATTCTCGGCATATACTCAATACTGCAATTCATACAATTAAAGAATCTACAAAGATCCACAATATCAGGAATGTAAAGACGCTCTTTTGTAATTCTGCCTGTATTATAAAGATCAGTAAGGTCACTTTTGAATAGTTCAAAATCTTCTTTGGTATTAAGAGCAACATAGCATTCCTTGGTGTTGTTAGGGACATATTTCGAATAATCCGATATATATATATCCTTTACAGATTCGCCTTTGTTCATGTCGAAGCGGTAAAGATTTTCGTCCTTTTTCGTAACAAGAGTATCATTGGAATGCAGGAAACCTGTTTCAAGACTTGTCTTGCTGCTGAAGCTGTAATCACCCGTGTGGAAGATATTGTGGTTGATGCCGATATAGTTTGACACATTCTTCAATACCTCATCTGTCAGGTCTTCAATGTACAGATGTTTAGCAGAAAGTCCCATGTCCTTTATATTAGGATACAAACCGGTAAGAAATGCCTTGGTACCGTTCCATAAGGCAGAATCATCAATTTCAACTGATGTATCATTAATCCTTTTTTCAATGCACTCTATCTCAGGGTACTCTCTTGAAGTGAGGTTGATGAAAGAGGAAACAATAGAAGAATTTGCATCGTTGACAATGAAACACAGAACGTCCGGATCGTATGAAATAAATTCTTCGATAAGCTCATAAGGATTCGGCAGTTCAGACAACTGAGGTACAATTATCTCGAGATCCGAGCCGAATTCATCTTTCAATGTTTCTGGGTCAGTATTTTGTTTCAAGGAAAACAGACCGTTTCCTTCTCTGTAAAATTCAATAAGTAGTAATTTTTTCACTGTATATCCTTCCTTTTTTCAAATACTTCACAGTGTATGTTATACAACCGTAAACAGCGAGTACAGTTGCTGCGGATCTGATGAAATAACATGCATTCTGATCTATGTTCGCAGCATCTGTCAGCGTAAATACCATTCTTACGAAAACATACCACAGATATAATGAGAATGCGTAGCACACAAAGCCGTATACTGTCATTCTTTTTTTGTATTTTTCATTGTTTTTTCTGAACGCCGTAGGCTTTGTTAACAATACCAAAAACAAAGACATTGATTTGTCATACAGGTAATTAATACCTGAAATGTTTTGTATCAGCCAGTATCCGTCATATTTTGCAAACGGAATGAGATTGAATATCACTGCACTCATGTTATATACAACAAATATCATGAGATACATACGCACCCGTTCTGATACGAACGGAGCAATGATTATTGCAACACAGATTATCCAAATATTGGAGATTACACCCATGAGCGATACCACTATCTTGTGGGCTTTATTATTGTTGCGGTATATATCGTTCACGTCTGCGAAAAATGCAGGGATGCAGAAATAAAACTTGACACCCGTTTTGCATATGCAGCCTGTAAACCGATAGCAGGCGGAAACATGAGCAGTTTCATGAATGAATCCGCTGATTATGAACATTCCATAGAACGCAATGAATGTTCCGCCGCCAATATTATCAGCAACGGTTTTCAGGCTGTCAACGTAAGTTTCATTGTATCTGTTAAGGCATAAGCCGGCAGATAAAGCGGTAAGCAGTAATATTACGAATCCGTATACTGAAACAAGATGAGAGCAGAGTTTTATCAAACTACAATAAGCATTGTTCCTGCCAAAAACAAAAAGTATCTTATCGGACATATGACGCTTTGCAGCAACAGTTTTCTGAACGGTCAAGCCAAAATCATCATACACCTTTTTCAGATAATCCTGTTCTTCTTTATCAAGTTCCGGAGCAGCTTCCGTATCCATAGCGTCTGAATCAAGAAGTCCGCAGAGGAACTTCGCTTCGCGCACTCCGAGTTTAAGGTATCTTCCTGTATCTTTATTCTTTGCAAGATAACCGTCAGACGTTCTTATAACCTCAGTCACTTCATTTTCAAAGATCATGCGAACAATTCCTTTATTGCATTATTTCCATCCTTTAAATGGATGTTCTGACATCTGCAATAGCTTTCGGTCACAGTTATAAGCTTTCTGAAAGAGTCAGGATCTTCGCTTTCATTATATGTTTTGAACTGTTTTACGAGAACCTTTTCGTTGTCTGCAAAGAGATCATCAATACGTTCTACGAACTTTTCTGAGAACAGTTTGCTGAGACAATCAATAACTGTATCATGATCCTTTACTGTCGCCATTCCATGGACATAGTTCTTCAGGATATAGAAGTACTCAGCTTCATCCGGAGAGGCAATGCTGCTCTTGACAATACGGTATATCAGAGAAATAGTCTCATAGGCTCTGAGATAATCCTTGATGTATATATACAGCATCGCCTTATAGTAGAGCAAATCAACGCCGATATCAGTTCCCGGCAGCTTATCGCTTATGAGATTGCCGGAGAAATCTTTAAAATTGTTGCTTTGGAGAGAATGCTGATAGTAGTTGATGACGCTTATGAGGTACTTAACGCAATCTCTATTGATCTGTTCGGGCTTGCTGAGATATTTCTGCATATGGAATCTTGTATTATCCGCTTCAAAATCATTTTTAGAGGCAATATTCATTTCTGAGAATCCTGGCACGATTATGTGGAATGAAGGGAATCCGAGATATGATGTATCGTGGATAAGAAGATCGCAGCCTTCATTCTTAAGAAGTTCAATAGAATGATCAAGCATTTCCTTGTTCGAGGAGGAAGAAAAGTCCTTTGGCTCGACGAATTCAAAATCAGGCTTTGAACTGAATATCTGATAAGGATAAGCAGCATCACCTGTCTTGAAGCTGTTCTGAAGATTGATCACTGTGCTCACATTTGTGTTAGAGAAATCAATAATGGATTTCTGAGCAAAGGACTCAATGTTTATACCTTGTGTAGCCTCAGTAAAGAGCCTTTCAAGTGCGATATGATAGTCAGGGTGAGAGCCTATCTTAACACCGAATCTGCCTGTATCCTTTTCGACAATAATAAGAACGCATACCGGATATCCTCTTCCGATAGAGCCGTCCTTAATAAATACATTGTATTTTTTACAGCTCCTGATGAGTTTATACATCTCGTAAATGTCAGGGAATTTTGCAATATAGTTCTCAGGAATGTCAGGAAGTGAAAGCTGCTCCATTATAAGGTGCTTCTGCACCTTTCTCTCAAATATCTCAGAG
>JAFXEJ010000012.1 GCA_017513795.1 Ruminococcus sp. | reverse complement strand
GGGGAATTCCTCAACTGAAGGAATTACAGGAGCAAGAGCTCTTTCAGCAAGAGCACAGTGACCGATCTCACGACGTCCGGGACCTCTTGAAGGCTTTGTTTCGCCTACAGAGTAGCTCGGGAAATTGTACTGATGCATATATCTCTTTGTATCTTCCTCATCAAGACCGTCAATTCTCTGAGCCTCACTTACGGAACCAAGAGTAGCAATAGTGAGAACCTGAGTCTGACCTCTTGTAAAGAGACCTGAACCGTGAACTCTGGGGAGAAGGCCTACTTCTGCAGCGAGAGGACGGATTTCATCAATACCTCTGCCGTCAACACGCTTGCCTTCATAGAGCCAAGCACGAACGATCTTCTTCTGGAGTTTGTAGATGCATTCGTCGATCATAGCGATCTTTTCAGGATATACTTCATCAAATTTAGCGTGAATATCATCAACGATAGGAGCAAGTCTTGCATCTCTTACGTTCTTGTCATTTGTATCAAGAGCATATTTAACCTGTTCAGAAGCGAATTCTTCGATAGCGTCAAACATATCGTGATCTACTTCCTGAGACTCAAATTCAAACTTAGGCTTACCGATCTGAGCACGGATATCGTCGATGAAAGCGACCATTTTCTTGATTTCCTCATGACCAGTCATGATAGCTTCAAGCATCTTGTCCTCAGGAACTTCATTTGCGCCTGCTTCGATCATAACGATCTTTTCAGCAGTACCGGCAACAGTGAGAACGAGATCAGTCTTAGCTCTCTGTTCGAGAGTAGGATTGAGAACGAGTTCTCCGTCAACAAGACCTACATTGATACTTGCAACAGGACCATTCCACGGAATATCAGAAATGGAGATAGCGATAGAAGTAGCAATCATTCCGGCGATTTCAGGAGAGTTGTCCGGCTCAACAGAAAGTACTGTCATAACAACAGAAACGTCATTTCTCATATCCTTAGGGAAGAGAGGACGGATAGGTCTGTCAACGCATCTGGAAGTAAGGATAGCCTTTTCAGATGGCTTGCCTTCTCTCTTTGTGAAAGAACCAGGGATCTTTCCTACGGAGTAAAGGCGCTCCTCATAATCAACTGAAAGCGGGAAGAAGTCAACGCCTTCTCTTGGTTTAGCGCTTGCTGTAACGTTAGCCATAACAACAGTTTCGCCGTATCTTACCCAGCATGAGCCGTTTGAGAGTCCGCATGTCTTACCTGTTTCAACAACGATAGGTCTGCCGGCGTATGTGGTTTCAAAAGTTCTGTAATTTTCAAACATAGATTAATCCTCCTTGATTTTTTTGCAGAGGCTTTAGCAATAAACTCTGCTGCGCAAGTTGTTGTGATGCGAAGCACAGTTTAATGCTAAAAGCCTTTTTCTGCTGTTTAACTGTTTTAATAATATAGACGTAAAGGCAGAAGGGAAGCCCCTCTGCCTTGGTCGCTCTGGATTACTTACGGAGACCGAGCTTCTCTACGATAGCACGATATCTGTTGATATCCTTCTTCTTGAGGTAACCGAGAAGGTTACGTCTGTGACCTACCATCTTAAGAAGACCTCTTCTGGAGTGGTGGTCATTCTTGTGGCTCTTGAGATGTTCAGTAAGGTCGTTGATTCTCTTTGTGAGAATAGCGATCTGAACTTCAGGAGAACCTGTATCGTTTGCGTGTGTTCTGTTAGCCTCAATAACGGCTGTTTTTTCTTCTTTCAGTAACATTGAAAGCACCTCATAATAATATATTCCGTTCACTCAGACAAAGGTGAAATAAGAGGTCAAGCCTTAATCCGGGTATACGGTTTATATATTATAACACATAAATTCTTGTTTGTAAAGACCTTTTTTTGAATTTTTATAAAAAATCCTTTTTTACTTGTCTTATTTATACAAAAACGGTTGTAATTTTTATATAATAATGATAATGTATAAAAAAATGTTGACTAATGAGGCGTTTTGTGTTAAAATAAGTATATGATAAATCTTCCAAGGAGGGAATTTACATGAAAAAGAATGATTTCAAATATGTATGGACAGATAAAAAACGTACTCTTTTCGGCTTGCCGATTTCCTTTACACGCTATTATCTCACAGAGACAAAATTTATAACACGCACTGGATTCCTTAGCATTAACGAAGATGAAATTGATCTGTATAAAATTATTGATAAAAAGGTAAGATTTCCATTCTTCCAGAGATTATTCAAATGCGGTACTATTATTATTTACAGCCGTGATGCAGATACACCTTCAAAAGAAGTTCACTGTATAAAGAATGTACGTCAGGTTTCCGAGCTTATTGATAAGCACCTTACTATCATGCGTGATCGCTACGGAATCCGTGGCAGAGATATGATGTCTTACGGCCATCACGCTGATTGTGACGACTGCGTTGACTACAGCGATGGCTACGATGATCAATATTAATTGCGGGGTGATATACTGAATGCTTTCTTTTATAACTGAAAAGCTGTCCACATGGGACAGGCTGAAAGCTGAAAAAAGACCTATATTTATATATGGAATGGGCGATGGAGCACTCAAGATCATGTCCGTTTTCAATGAAAAAGGAATTACAGTTTCCGGAGTTTTTGCGAGCGATGATTTTGTAAGAGGTCATTCGTTTGAGGGATTCAGGGTTCATAAGCTCTCAGAAGTTGAAGAAATGGTTGATGATTTTGTTGTAGTTCTTGCATTTGCCGCTGGATATCAGGAAATCGTAGACAAGATCCACGAAATTGCGTCACGTCATACATTGTATGTTCCGGATGTTCCGGTTGTCGGCAGGGGATTGTTCACATATGAATACTGCCTTGAAAATGCCGAAAAGCTCCGTGAAGTCTATGACAGCCTTGCAGATGATTACTCACGCAAGGTATATGCGAATATCATCAATTTCAAGATAAGCGGCGATATAAAGTATCTTACATCGGTTACAACGCCCAAGGCAGAAATCTATAAAAAGATAATCAAGCCTACACTTAACGAGGTTTATGTTGATCTCGGAGCATATAATGGCGATACAATCAGAGAACTCATGGAGTTCACACATGGTTTGTATCATTCGATTTTTGCGCTTGAACCCGATAAGAAGAACTTCAAGAAGCTTGCAAAATCTGTTGACGGCATGAAGCACGTCTATGCATTCAATGCTGCTGCATGGTGTGTAAATACCGAACTTCCTTTTGCTGCAAAGGCTGGCAGACAGTCAGCGATAACAGGGTCATCTGATACAATGATAACAGCACTTTCCGTTGATAATGTTCTCGGAAAGCGACAGGCAACGTTGATAAAAATGGATGTAGAGGGCTTTGAACGTGAAGCTATCTGGGGTGCAGCGCAGAATATAGCTCGATATTCTCCTAAACTCATGGTATCTCTTTACCATAGAAATGAAGATATATTTGAACTGCCGCTGCTTATAAAGTCACTTAATCCGAATTATAAGCTTTACATAAGACATCAGCTTTATATTCCGGCATGGGAAACAAATCTTTATGCGGTTCCATAAAAAATGCGGACTGTACCATTATCGGTACAGTCCTTATTTTTTTATGC